>CAKRWX010000010.1 GCA_934418055.1 uncultured Lachnospiraceae bacterium | reverse complement strand
GTCTACCAGTTTCTGTAAAGACATCAGAATTCCCAGTTTTGCATGATACCAGGTCAGACCGCCCTGGAAATAAACTGCATATGGAGGTTTGATCGGGCCATCGGCACTTAACTCAATGGAAGAGCCCTGTACAAAAGCGCCTGCTGCCATGATAACTGGAGCGTCATAGCCCGGCATATCCCATGGTTCTGGAGCCACATAGCTGTCCACCGGAGCAGCCGCCTGGATGCCCTGGCAGAACGCGATGACGCCTTCTGGTTTGCCAAAGGTGATGGCCTGGATGATGTCGTGACGGGACTCAGTTCCGTTGGGAATCACATCAAAGCCCAGTTTCTCGTAGATATTTGCTGCAAAGATTGCACCCTTTAACGCACCTGCAACGACTGTTGGAGCCAGGAAAAATCCCTGATAGAAGGACTGGTTTAAGCCTAAGCTTGCTCCTACTTCTTTTCCAAGTCCTGGAGCGCTCAAACGGTATGCGGCACGCTCGATGCAGTCTTTCCGTCCTACGATATAGCCGCCGATTGGTGCTAAACCGCCGCCTGGGTTCTTGATCAGAGAACCGACGATCATATCTGCTCCCACGTCGGTTGGCTCGATGGTCTCCACAAACTCACCGTAGCAGTTATCTACCATGCAGATCACTTCCGGCTTGATGCTCTTAATAAAGGAGATCAGTTCCCCGATTCTGGCTACGGAAAGAGTTGGTCTGGTGGCATATCCTTTGGATCTCTGGATGGTTACCAGTTTTGTCTTCTCGTTGATAGCTTTTCTGATGTTCTCAAAATCGAAGGAGCCGTCTGGCAGAAGATCTACCTGTCGGTAAGACACACCATACTCCTTTAAAGAACCGATGGAATCACGGATTCCGATAACCTCTTCCAGGGTATCGTATGGCTTTCCGACTGGGGAAAGCAGCTCGTCTCCCGGTCTTAAGTTAGATGCTAAAGCAACTGCCAACGCATGAGTTCCACAGGTCAGCTGTGGACGCACCAGAGCGCTCTCGCCGTGGAAGGCGCTGGCGTAAACAGCCTCTAAGGTGTCTCTTCCCAGATCATTGTAGCCATATCCGGTGGTTGCAGCGAAATGAATGTCGCTGACCCGGTTGTCCTGCATAGCCTTGATGACTTTCATCTGGTTAAATTCTGCCCGTTTGTCAATCTCCTCAAACCGCTCTTTTAAATGTTCCTCGATCTGAGTGCCAAACTCCAGTACCTTTTTGCTGATACCAAGACTCTCGTACATGGTTTCCATTTCTGTATTCATCGTATTTGTTCTCCTTCAATTTCATCCAATATATGTTCCAGGACTTTCTTCCGGTCGTTCTGGAACTGCTCCAGTTCCAGCCAGCGGACGTCCCGCTCTCTCTTAAACCAGGTGATCTGCCGTTTGGCAAAATGGCGGGTGTCCCGTTTTAAGATGTAAACTGCTTCCTCCAGGGTAATCTCCCCGGACAGGTAATCCAGGATCTCCTTATAGCCAAGGCCCTGCATGGACACCATATCTCTGGTACAGCCCATGTCTGCCAGACGTTTTACCTCATCCACCAGACCGTGTTCCATCATCAGATCCACTCTCCGGTCGATCCGCTCATAGAGAGTCTTCCGGTCCGTGTTCAGCACGTAATAGAGGAAATGGTAGGGGGACTGTTTCACCCGCTCCTGCTCATTGTGCAGAGAGATCTTGGTCCCGGTCTGACGGTAGAACTCAATGGCCCGGATCACCCGCTTCACGTTATTCTGGTGAATGGCGGCTGCCGACTCTGGGTCGATCTCCTGCAGCATCTGATGGAGGTATCCGGCCCCTTTCATCTGAGCCAGTTCTTCTAATTCTTCGCGGATGGCGGTGTCGCCGTCATTTTCCGTAAAATCAATGTCATAGAGCAGGGCCTGGATATAGAATCCGGTTCCGCCCACAACGATGGGGATATGACCCCGCTCATAAATGCCTGTCAACGCCTCTTTCGCCAGTTTCTGGAACACCACCACGTTAAATTCTTCCTCCGGCTCCAGCACGTCAATCAGGTGATGGGGAACTCCGTCCATCTCTTCTGGCGTTACCTTGGCAGAACCGATGTCCATGTGGCAGTACACCTGCATAGAATCGGCGCTGATGATCTCACCGTCGATGGCTTTGGCCAGCTGAATGGAAAGATCGGTCTTTCCTACTGCTGTGGGGCCTGTCAGGATGATCATCGGTTTTTTCTTATTTTCACTCATGTTTTTGTCCTATATTTATACGATACGTTTAAATTTCTTCTCCAACTCATACTTGCTCATGGAAATGATGGTTGGCCGTCCATGTGGGCAGGCGTATGGGTTGTCCAGGTTCAACAGCTCATCAATCAGATGGTCCGCTTCCGCAAAGGACAGATGGTTGTTGCCTTTTACCGCCGCCTTGCAGGACATAGTGGCTATCCGGTCGTGGATCATGTCTGCCGTTCTTGCTCCTGCATCCTCGGACAGATCGTCGATCATCTCCAGAAGAAGCTCTTTCTTCGCCACGGAAAACAGGTTGTCCGGCACTGCCCGCACGGCGTACTCCCGTCCGCCGAAAGGCTCGATCTCAAAACCGATGTCCTGGAAATATTTCATGTATTTTTTCAGGAGAACCTCCTCCGTGCTTCCGATGGTCAGAATGATCGGCGGATTCAGCATCTGGGAGGTAAATTCTCTTGTTTTCAGTGTCCGCATGGTCTTTTCGTACAGCACCTTCTCATGGGCCGCATGCTGGTCGATGATGTAGAGATGCTCGTTAAACTCCACCAGCCAGTAGGTGTCGAAAAGCTGGCCGATCAGTTTGTGGCGGATGCGGTTCTTGGGCTCTAAGAGTTTCTCTTCGAAAAGATCCAACTGCTGGGGCTTTTCTGGCTGCGGAACTGGCTCTTCCGCCCGTTGTGGCACAACTGCCTGACGCGGTTCTTCCTTTGGAATCGGATTATGCTGCTGAGCAACCACTGGTTTAGGCTTCTCTGCTGGTTGTTCTGGAACTAATTCTGTCCGGCTTTCCGCGATTTTTCCGTAAATTGCTTCGCTCTTATAAACCGGAGAAGGCTTTTGCGTAACAGTAGGTGCTGATGGTTTCTGCCCCATAGCCTCCTGCCGCCTCACCTCAAATGGCTCCGGATGCGGCGCTTTCCGCTCTGCCTCTTCTAAGGCTTTCTCCTCTTCCCGCTTCACTAAATCCACCTGTGGAATCAGCTCCTTATGGGCTAGTGCCTGGCTGATGGCCTGGAAAATCATCTGATAGACCTGCTCTCCATTGCGGAACCGCAGTTCCATCTTCGTCGGATGCACATTCACATCCAGATACTCCGGCTCAATGTTGATGTGAAGCAGCACAAACGGATACTTATGCTGCATCATAAAGGGCTTGTACGCGTCCTCGATGGCCTTGTTGATCAGCCCACTTTTCACATACCGCCCGTTGATGTAGTAATTCTCAAAATTCCGGTTGCTTCTGGCGATCACCGGTTTTCCTGCAAATCCATGGACCTGCAGTACCTCCTGCTCGCTCTCCACTGGAAGCAGGTTGGCAGCGATCTCCCGCCCAAACACCGTGTAGATAATGTCCTTCAGATTATGATTTCCGGACGTATGGAGACGGTTCTGGTTATTCTGGATAAAGCGGATGGAAATATCCGGGTGGGACATGGCGATCTTCTCCACCAGTGCCGCCACATGGCTTCCCTCCGTCTGGGCCGTCTTTAAAAACTTCTGTCTGGCCGGTGTGTTATAGAACAGATTGCGCACCAGAAAGGTGGTTCCGTCCGGTGCTCCCACTTCCTCATAGCTTCGCTCCACGCCGCCCTCGATCTGATACCGAGTGCCGGAAAGCTGTTCCGACGTCTTGGTGATCAGTTCCACCTGGGCCACGGAGGCGATACTGGAAAGTGCCTCACCACGGAATCCCAGGGAAGACACCGTAAATAGATCTTCCACCGATTTGATCTTACTAGTGGAATGGCGCAAAAAGGCTAACGGAACCTCTTCCTTTGGGATTCCGCAGCCATTGTCCGTCACACGGATGTAGGAAATGCCTCCGTCCCGGATCTCCACCGTCACAGCGGTCGCCTGGGCGTCGATGGCATTTTCCAGAAGTTCTTTCACCACCGAGGCGGGACGCTCGATCACCTCTCCGGCGGCAATTTTATTGATCGTACTTTGATCCAGTACCGTAATATGTGGCATAATGCCTCCTTACCAGCGGTTCTTCAGCTTGCTCTGCAGTCTGCTTAAGATATTCAGAGCCTCCATCGGCGTGATCTCATTGATGGAGATCTCTTCCAGCTCATGGATAATATCGTCATTTTTCACCGTGTCAAATAAGGTCATCTGATTGAGATCCACCTCATCCGGCTTAGTGACCGTCTTGTGCTGGGAGACATTGGCACTGGCCTCCGCGATCTCCCTGGCTTTCATGGTAATATCCGCACTGCTGAGCTCTTCTACCAGTTCTTTTGCTCTTGTGATCACCTGATCCGGCACTCCGGCAAGTTTGGCTACCTGGATTCCGTAGCTCTTGTCCGCGCCGCCCTTGATGATCTTACGCAGGAACACGATGTCGTCCCCCTGTTCCTTTACGGCGATGCAGTAGTTGGTGACGCCGCTCATGGTGTCCTCAAGCTCTGTCAACTCGTGGTAATGGGTGGCAAATAAGGTCTTGGCACCTAACACTCTAGTGTTGCTGATATATTCCACCACCGCCCAGGCAATGCTTAAGCCGTCAAAGGTACTGGTGCCTCGCCCGATCTCATCCAGGATCACAAGACTGTTTCTCGTAGCGTTTCTTAAGATATTGGCAACCTCCGTCATCTCCACCATGAAGGTACTCTGTCCGGAAGCTAAGTCATCTGACGCGCCCACACGGGTAAAGATCCGGTCGCAGACGCCGATATCCGCCTCGTCTGCCGGAACAAAACTTCCGATCTGTGCCATTAGCACGATCAGAGCCGTCTGGCGCATGTAGGTGGATTTACCAGCCATGTTCGGGCCTGTGATGATGGAGATCCGGTTCTTGTTGTTGTCCAACACCGTATCATTGGCAACAAATAGATCATCCTTCAACATCAGTTCTACTACTGGATGGCGGCCGTTTTTGATGTGGATGGTGCCTTTTTCGTTGATCTTTGGTTTCACATAATTATTTCTGGTTGCTACCAGAGATAAGGAACAGAACACATCCAGTCCCGCAATGGCTTTGGCGGTGGTCTGGATCCGGTTCACCTCTCTGGCGATCTGGTCCCGCACATCGCAGAACAGATCGTATTCCAAGGAAAATAGCTTGTCCTCCGCTCCCAGAATGATATCTTCCAGATTTTTCAATTCATCGGTGGTATACCGCTCCGCGTTGGCAAGGGTCTGTTTCCGGATAAAATAGTCAGGAACCAGATCTTTAAAGGAATTGGTCACCTCGAAATAATATCCGAATACTTTATTATATTTGATCTTCAGGTTTTTAATGCCTGTTTTATCCCGCTCTCTGGCCTCCAACTCCGCCAGCCAGGTCTTTCCTTCGGTTTTGGCGTGGCGCAGCTTATCAGCCTCCTCATTGTAGCCTTCCTTGATCATGCCGCCTTCTCTGGTGACGATGGGCGGTTCTTCCACAATGGCACGCTCGATCAGGTCATACAGATCCTGCAGCGGATCCATATCCTCATGGATCTCCTTTAAGACCGCACTGTTAAACTCCTTTAAAATGTCCCGGATAAACGGCAGCATCTTTAAGGAATTGCGGAAAGCGATCAGATCCCTTGGATTGGCGGATTTGTAAGTGATCCGCCCGATAAGGCGTTCCAGATCGTACACCGGTCCTAAATATTCCCGGATCTCCTCTCTGGAAATGTAGCTCATGTTCAGCTCTTCGATGGCATTCTGACGCTCGGTGATCTGCTCCTTCTTGATCAGAGGCTGCTCGATCATGGTACGCATCAATCTGGCACCCATGGCTGTCTTGGTCTTGTCAAGCACCCATAACAGGGAACCGCGGCGCTGCTTCTCTCTTAAGGTCTCCACCAGCTCCAGGTTCCGTCTGGTGGAAGTATCGATGATCATAAACTGCCCTGTGGTATAAGGGGTAATGGTCACGATGTGGGCCAGGGAATTTTTCTGGGTCTCATACAGATACTCCATGACTGCACCTGCCGCGATCACACCAGCGTCATAATCTGCCAGTCCCAGTCCGTCTAAAGTGCCCACATGGAAATGCTCTTTTAAAACCTTCCGACAGGCATCATCGGAAAAATAATGGCTGTCCAGGGAAGAGATCGCCACATGATAACGGTTTCTTAAATCATCCAGATCAATGCTGGACATATAAAACGCCTCATTGCAGATGATCTCTGACGGAGCGAATTTGTGGATCTCATCCAGAAGATTTCTCTCCCCTTCCACCTCGGTCACCAGATAATCTCCGGTGGTCATATCGCAGGTGGAAATGCCATAAGTATCCCCGATATAGACAATACCCATCAGGTAATTATTTTTCGTCTCGTCCAGCGCCTGGCTGCTGGTGATGGTTCCCGGGGTCACCACACGGATCACTTCCCGTTTTACCAGTCCCTTGGCTAATTTCGGGTCCTCCATCTGCTCTGCGATGGCCACCTTGTAGCCTTTCTGCACCAATTTATATAAATAGGAATCCACAGCATGATAAGGGACTCCGCACATGGGAGCCCTCTCTTCCAGACCGCATTCCTTTCCAGTCAGCGTAATTTCCAGTTCCTTGGACGCAGTCAGGGCGTCCTCAAAAAACATCTCGTAAAAATCTCCAAGTCTGTAAAACAAAATGCAGTCCGGATACTGCTTCTTGGTTTCCACATATTGGGTCATCATTGGTGATAATCCCGCCACTTTGTTAACCTCTTTTCTATAAACTCTCTTCTGTATCATAACCATACGGCCGGTCAGCGCATTTTCCTGCGCTGGCCAGCCAGATATCATTTCTTATCTTTTAAGCCTGTTTACCCATATAGTAGAATCCCTTGGACTCCTCTAAGTAAACATCCACGATCTTGCCGATCAGATCTGCATTTCCAGGGAAATGAACCACCGTGTTGTTGCTCATACGGCCGGTCACATATCCCTCTACATGGTCATCCAGTTCCTCCACCAGCACTTTCTGCACCGTATGGACATCTCTTCCGCATACTTCAGAAGAAATCTTCTGCACTTCCGCTAACAACCGATCAAAACGGGCTTTCACCACGTCCTCCGGCACCTGGTTTTCCATCTTCGCCGCAGGGGTTCCGGTACGTTTGGAGTAGATAAAGGTAAATGCGCTATCATAGCGTACCTTTCTCACCACGTCCATGGTCTCCTCGAAGTCTTCCTCGGTCTCTCCTGGGAAGCCCACGATAATATCTGTGGTCAAGGCAATGTCCGGCACTGCCTTGCGGATCTTCTCCACCAGCTCCAGGTACTGTTCCTTGGTGTAATGGCGGTTCATCACTTTTAAAATCTGGCTGCTTCCAGACTGTAGCGGCAGATGGAGATGACGGCACACCTTGTCACAGTCTCTCATGGCCTCGATCAGGTCATCGGACAAATCCTTCGGATGGGAGGTCATGAAACGGATCCGCTCCAGTCCCGGAATCTCATTGACCTGTCTCAGAAGCTGCGCAAATGTCACCGGATGCTCCAGATTCTTACCATAGGAGTTGACATTCTGGCCAAGCAGCATGACTTCCACCACGCCGTCAGCCACCAGGCGCTTGATCTCTGCGATAATGTCCTCCGGCTTTCTGCTGCGCTCCCGTCCTCTTACATAAGGAACGATGCAGTAGCTGCAGAAGTTGTTGCAGCCAAACATGATGTTGACGCCGGATTTAAAGCTGTATTTCCGCTCAGTCGGCAGATCTTCCACGATACGGTCCGTATCTTTCCAAATGTCCACCACCATTTTTTTCTCCTCAAACCGCATGCACAGTAACTCTGCCAGCTTGAAGATGTTGTGGGTTCCGAAAATAATATCCACGAAGCGGTAGCTCTTCTTGATCTTCTCCACCACTTCCGGCTCCTGCATCATGCAGCCGCAGAGAGCGATCATCATGTGTGGATTTTTCTTTTTCATGGTATTTAAATAGCCCAGACGGCCATATACCCTTAAGTTTGCATTTTCACGAACCGTACAGGTGTTGTAAAGCACAAAATCCGCGTGTTCGTCTGTGGTCTCCTGGTATCCGATCTTCTCTAAAATGCCCAGAAGTTTCTCAGAATCCCTGGCATTCATCTGACAGCCAAAGGTGTTGATACAGCAGGTCAGCGGGCGTCCTAACTCCTCGCTTAACTGTGCCACCTGTTTCTTGGCCATCTCCATAAAATATTCCTGTCTTGCCGGCTCCTCTAATGGCGCCTGTACGGTTAAATTACTCATGTCTTATCCTTTTCTATCTTTATTTGTAACAATTTCCTGTTTTCCTGCCATCTGGGCAGTTTCATGGAACTATTTTTGTTTCATAACTATTATTTTCTTACAGTCAACGCAACAAGTGCGCAGACCCGCTGAACCGTTCCTTCATTTTTTATTTCTTTAACTCTGGAAATGGAATGATCTCCTCCGGTTTTCCCCCGTGGTCCCCGATCATCTTCTCCATCCAGATCATGTGATACCATCTGCCGAACTTATATCCGCAGTTGTGGAATTTCCCCACCAACTGGTATCCCAGATGCTCATGGAAGGACTCGCTGTTGGAAGTCAGGTACTCGTCATCCTGCTCCGGAACCGCAATGCAGGCATTCAGATTCAAAATACCCTGCTCTTTCGCGATCTGCTCCAAAGCATCGTAGAGTCTGCCGCCAATTCCCATTTTCTTCTTATCTGTATTGACGTAAATGGAGGTCTCCGCACACCACTGGTAAGCAGCTCTTGGGTGAAACGCGCTCAGATACGCATATCCCACGATCTCCCCATCTGCCTCCGCCACCAGATACGGATACTTTTCCAGTGTCTGGTGGATCCGCTGACGGAACTCCTCCAATGTCGGTACTTCATATTCAAAGGTAATGGCCGTTTTCTCCACATACAGTCTGTAAATGTCCAAAAGTGCTGCCGCGTCTTTCTCTGTGGCAGTTCGGATGGTCAGTTCTTTTTCCATGCTGTTCTCCCTTCTATGGGCGCACCTGTCCATTTCCATAAATGATGTATTTGGTCGTTGTCAATTCTTTCAATCCCATGGGGCCTCTGGCGTGAAGCTTCTGGGTGCTGATGCCGATCTCCGCACCGAAACCGAACTCAAAGCCGTCAGTAAATCGGGTGGAGGCGTTCACATACACCGCAGCCGCATCGATCTCATTTAAGAAACGCTGGGCATTGGCGTAATCGGAGGTAATGATCGCCTCGGAATGCTTGGTATTATAGCGGTTGATATGGGCAATGGCCTCGTCGATGGAATCCACCAGTTTCAGGGAAAGGATATAATCCAGATATTCTCTGCCCCAATCCTCTTCTGTGGCCGGGACAAAACCCTCCACCATGGCACAGGCTTCTTTGTCCGCCCGGATCTCCACCTGCTTCTCATCCAGTCTGGCCTTTAATAACGGCAGAAACTTTTCTGCAACCGCCCGGTGAACCACCAGGGACTCACAGGCATTGCAGACGCCGATCCTCTGGGTCTTGGCATTGAAAATGATATTCAGCGCCATATCCAGATCTGCGGACTCATCCACGAAAATATGACAGTTGCCGGTTCCCGTCTCGATCACCGGAACCGTACTGTTCTCCACCACGGAGCGAATCAGTCCGGCGCTGCCTCTTGGAATCAGCACGTCCAGATACTGATTCATCCGCATAAACTGTCTGGTCACTTCCCGGTCGGTACTTTCAATCAGCTGTACCGCATCCTCTGGAAGTTCGGCGCTTATAAGGCCCTTTCGGATCTGTGCCACAATGGCCTTGTTGGATTCCAGGGCATCGCTTCCGCCTTTTAAGATCACGGCATTGCCGGACTTAAAGCACAGGCCAAAGGCATCAGCCGTCACATTGGGACGCGCCTCATAGATCATGCCGATCACGCCTAAGGGCACCCGTTTCTGTCCGATCAGCAGGCCGTTTGGTCTTGGCTTCATGGAGATCACCTCGCCAACCGGGTCATCTAAGGAGGCTACCTGTAAGAGTCCCTCTGCCATGGCCTGGATTCTGGCGTCATTCAAAGAAAGGCGGTCCACCAGTCCCGGATTCATGCCTTTTGCAACCGCTGCCTGCACATCCTTCTGATTGGCCTCCAGAATCTCCTCTTTTCCATCCAGTAAAGCCTGGGCCACTGCTTTCAGGCCCTCATTTTTCGGCGTTGATCCCAGATTATTTAACACTCTGGATACTTCTTTTGCCCGGCTTCCGATTTCTTCCAGCATCATAGGAACTCCTCCTTTTCCAATAAGCTTATTCGCTCTTCACGCCGCCATATTTCTTGCCAAGATCTGTGATGGTTCCGTCTTTTTCCTTGATGGAAATGTTATTTAAGTTGGAACGCATACTGGTGCGGATCGCTTCAATATACTTCTTCCGAAGATCTGCCTGCTCCGCCTTCTCTTCTTCTGTCAGTCCCGTTGCCTGGGATTTATGATAAAGGGTATTAATCCGGTCGATCATTTCCTGTGTTACCATAGTTACACCTCCTTTAAATGCTTCTTCTTTTGTAGCTGTTCTGCATTCTCTAAACAGTATTTTTACTTCCTGCATGAAAACTTCGTAACTTGTTGAACAGTTACTCTTTCTTCTCATAATCATGATTCAGATAATGAATCAGGTCAAAATCTTTATTTTTGTGGGCTAAAAACAGAGTACCCACGTCCTCGCCAGCAGTGATCTGGTAGATTACGTCCACCTGATCTGCATTGGCGATCACCATATCGGAACCGCTGTCCGTGGCGATCTGGGCCGCCGCCAGCTTTGCCGCCATACCGCCGGTTCCCACACCGCTTCCAGAGGTCTCCTTTCCCATGGAAAGAAGTTCTTTCGTGATCTCCGGAACAAATGGAATCATCTTCGCTTCTGGATTCTTTCTCGGATCATCGGTAAATAACCCGTCAATATCCGAAAGCAGGATCAAAAGATCCGCGCCAATTAACGCCGATACAATGGCAGAAAGCCGGTCGTTATCTCCGAAATTGTCCACGTAAGGGATCTCGGAGGTGGAGACCGTATCGTTCTCATTCACCACCGGAACTGCGCCCAATTTCAACAGTTCGTCAAAGGTGTTTCTGGCGTTGCAGCGGGAGGCATCGTTGGTCATGGTGTCCTTGGTCATCAGAACCTGGGCTGCCACCTGGTTGTACTCCGCAAATAACCGCTGGTACACCATCATCAGTCTGGCCTGTCCGACCGCCGCAAATGCCTGCTTCTGGGCAAGGCTCTCCGGCTTTCCCGGATGGTGCAGGGCCTGTCTTCCTGTGGCAATGGCACCAGAAGATACCAGCACCACTTCCTTGCCCTGGCCTTTCAAATCACTGATGATCCGCACTAATTTTTCTATTTTCTGAAGGTTTAAATCACCGGAGACCGCATGGGTCAGCGAGGATGAACCAATTTTGATCACAATTCGTTTTTTATCCTGCAGTTTTTCTCTCTCCAGCATCTTTATCCACTCCTATATACGGCAACTGGATTTTGCCTGATATCCTATATTCTTTTTCCCTTTCGATCAAGTTTTTCAAAAATAGATAACCTTGTCGAATGGTTACTATCATACAATATTTTTATCTATCCGTCAAACCGGAAACATCAGCATTACCCACGGAAATTATATCTCCGTCCGATGGCTTCTGCCACTTTCAAACCGTCCATAGCCGCAGATGTAATACCTCCCGCATAACCTGCTCCCTCTCCACAAGGATATAATCCGCCGATCTGGCTTTCAAACCGCTCGTCACGGTGGATCCGCACTGGAGAGGACGTCCGGCTTTCCACACCAGCCAGGATGCTGTCATAGCGGGAAAATCCGTGGATCATGCCTTCAAAATGTTCCACGCCCTCGATGATGGACTGGGACAGATACTTAGGAAGCATCTCTTTTAAGTTGGCAAACTGATACGCCCCCTTAAACTCCGCGTCCACATCACCAAGCTGCTTCGTCTCCAGTCCCGCCTTAAAATCACCGTAAAGCTGCACCGGGATCTTGCCCTGGCCATACTCGTAAGCCAGACCCTCTAATTTTCTCTGATACTCCACGCCTGCCAACGGAGAATCTCCCTCGAAGTCCGCAGGAGTCACCGTCACGATCAGGGCACTGTTAGCGTTCTTGCTTCCGCGGTCATGATTGCTCATACCGTTGACTGCCAGCCGCTTCTCCTCTGAGGAAGCATTGACCACAAAACCGCCCGGACACATACAGAAAGAATACACACCTCTCTGGAGACTGGTCTGATGGGTCACTTTATAGGAAGCCGGGCCTAAAATATCCGAATGGGCCATGCCATACTGAGACTGGTTGATCATGGCCTGTGGATGTTGGATCCGCAGACCCACGGCAAATGCCTTCTTCTCCATGGGCACGCCCCGCTTTAACAGCATGGCAAAGGTGTCTCTGGCGCTGTGTCCCACGGCGAGAACCACCGCTTCTGCTTCTAAAATTTTCCGTTTCTCCGGTTGGTCTCCATTGATCTCCAATGCAGTGATCCGTCCGTCTTTGATCTTCATATCCGTTACCTGGCTCTCAAAGAATACCTGGCCCCCAAGGTCGATGATGTGTTCCCGGATATTTTTCACTACCTTGCTCAACACATCCGTTCCAATATGCGGTTTATTGACATAAAGGATCTCCGGATCAGCTCCGTGCTCCACCAGGATCTCCAGTACCTTCTGGTTCCGCTTTAACGGGTCTTTCACTAACGTGTTTAATTTTCCATCGGAAAATGTACCCGCGCCGCCTTCACCAAACTGGACATTGGATCTGGTATTTAAAACGCCGGTATTCCAGAACAGTTCCACATCTTTCTGCCGCTGTTCCACATTCTGTCCACGCTCCAGAAGAATCGGATGGTAACCGGCCTGAGCCAGCATCAGACCGCAGAACAAGCCAGCCGGGCCGCTGCCGATGATCACTGGCGGGTGTTTTAAGGGCTCTTCGCCGTCAGTCGGGAACTGGTACGGAGTCTCCTTCACCTGGGAAACCTGATTATTTTTCACTTTCTTCAGGATCTGCGATTCCTTTGCCACTTCCACATCTACCGTATAGATAAATAAGATCTGCTCTTTTTTTCTGGCGTCCACCGACTGCTTGACGATCTTTAACTGTTTGATCTCCGATGGGGCGATCCGCAGAAGTTTCGCCGCTTTTTCATATAATTCCTGTTTTTTATGCTCAATTGGGAGCTTTAACTGGGTAATCCGGATCATATCTGGTTATCGTTTTCCTTTCTTTCTCTCTGCCACTGGATTGTGTTTTTCCTCCGTTTTGCGGCTTTCCGCCGCGCAGCTTCTTCCCGCCACGTACCCGCTGGACCAGGCCCACTGCAGGTTATAACCGCCGCAGATACCGTCCACATCCACGATCTCTCCTGCAAAATGAAGCCCTTTTACCAGCTTCGACTCCATAGTTGTCGGATCGATCTGTCTGGTATCCACGCCTCCGCAGCAGATCTGGGCATTTTCATATGGATTCGTTGCAATTACCACGGTCTCGTACTGCTTGATCACCTGGATCAGACGTTCCCATCTCTTCTTGTCCACCGTTTCCATGGGCTCTGCCGCCGCAATTCCCGCCAGCTTCAATAACGCCAAAGCCAGTTTTTTATTTAGCATTCCGGTGAGAAATCCTTCGGCACTGCGTCCGCCAAGTTTTCTCTTCCGTTCTGCCATCATGGTTTTCGTTTCTTCTATATTTAATTGAGGAAAAAAATCAATGACTGCTTTTACGTTCTTCTTATTATGTAAGGCCACCGCCGCGTAACGGCTCACCTGGAATACGGGGATACCGGAAATGCCATAGTCCGTCAGCTGCACTTCTCCCCGGTCTTCTGCCTCCAATTTCCACGGGCCGTTTTTCTCCGCACTGTAGATCTCGACCTTCCCATCGGTCCGAATCCCAGAAAGCTGCTTGTAATGCTTTTCCGCACACCGAAGCTGTACCAGCGCCGGAAGCGGCGTGATCACCGAATGGCCCAGACTCTCCGCCAGGCGGTATCCGCTGCCATCGGAACCAGTGACCGGAGCCGCTTTGGAGCCTGCTGCCAGCACCACAGCGTCCGCCTCTTTTACCCCCTGGTCAGTTACAATCTGAAAACCGTCTTTTTTCTTTCGGATCTCCTTTATCTGGCAATTTAAATGCACCTGGATCTTTCTTCGCTCCACCTCATCCCGCAGAACGTCCAGCACCGAAACCGCCTGGTCAGAATTGGGATACAGATATCCATTTCGGTCCTTCATCACAATTCCCAGATCTTCAAAGAAGGCGATGGTCTCATCCACTGGAAACTGTTTTAATACCTGTCCTGGGAAATCCGGCTGGCTGGAACGGTAGCATCTGGCATCCTGGTATAAATTGGTCAGATTGCATCTGCCATTTCCTGTAGAAAGGATCTTCTTGCCCACCCGGTCCATATGTTCCGCAATGGTCACATCCGCTCCCGCTTTTGCCGCCGTGATAGCCGCCATCATTCCAGAGGCACCGCCTCCGATGATCCACACCTTCTTTTTCATTCGATTTCCTCTTCTCCTGCTTTTTTCGTTCTCCATTGTATCGGCTTTGCCCCCGCAATGCAAGTTCATTTTTTCGTAACAATTTCTTAACTGGTGTAAGATTCCAGATATTGAAACACTTCCACCATGGAAGAAAACCAGATTCCATCCAAAAGCCTCTCTTTTTCTGTATCCGGGAATTCTGTCAGCGGAATGTGGGTGTCCAGATATAGGGCGTTCCTCTCCCTGGAATACACCATCAGATACCCTGACTCCGCCACCAGGCAGTAATGCTCCTCCGCGGTTCCTTCCGCCTGAACACCAGCTCCCGCTTCTGCCACAGGCCGTTCATCCACGGTCTCCGTCTCATATACGGTGGCCGGAACCGCACTCTCCCGGACCGACTCTGTCCTGGTCACTGCGTAGCCAACAGAAAAACAGGCAACAGCCAACACAACAAATAACAATAAGCAGATACCATATTTTCTCATAAGTTTTTCCTCCTTATGAGCATAGTATCTGCTTATCCGGTTTATTTTAAACTTATTTGTAACAGTTCCATCCTGTCTATTTCATCAGATGCAGTTTTCTTGCCACGCCCAACAGTCTGGTTCCACCAGGCATACTTCTCATTTCCTGGGCGTCAATGCCTTTCAACAGGATCAGTAAAACGAAGTAGACCGCTACTGCCACCAGAACCGAAATTCCAGTGCTGATCAGATTGCCAAAAACGCGGTAAGCGACCCGGTATACGCCAAATGCCGCCGCGCCCATGACTGCAGACGCCACCATCGGGATCAGGAAAGTCTTCTTCACTTCCTGGCGGTAACGCTTAAATCTGGCAATGGATCTGGCATTTAAAATGCAGATAAACAGGGCAAATAAAATATTGGCGTAAAGGACGCCATAGATGCCCATGTGCAAGTATCGCAGCATCACAAACAGGATCACCGTATGAAGCACCAGGGAAATGCCTGCGTTGCGGATCGGTGTCTTCATCCGGTTAATACCCTGCAACACGGCATTGGTCACCGTTGACAGGGAATAAACCACGACCGCGGAAGAACCGTAACAGGTCATTTTGATCAGATCTGCATTGTCTCTTCCAGGAAATAACAGATTGCTGATTGGTGCCGCCAGCACTGCCAGTCCCACTGCCGATGGAATGGCAATGATCATCGAGAAGCGGATGGCGCTGGCAATCCGGTTTAAGGTCTGTTTCCGGTCCTTCTCTGCCACAGCCCTGGACAATGCCGGGATCAGGGAAGAGGACAGAGAATTGGCCACTGCCACCGGGATATTAAATAACAGATGGTATTTACCAGAATAAATGCCCCACTGGGACGCAATCTGCTTTGCCTCTCCCAGTCCGGTCATGATCTGGCCAAACAGCACATTGTCAATGACAGTGCTGCTATTATAAAGGCTGCTGCTGACAATGATCGGCACAACTGTCAAAAACAAAGTGCTGGTGATCATGCCGTAGCTTTCCGCCGATGTTCCCTGTTCCTTGCGGATCCGCCGTTTCATTTTCGGGCGGTACATCAGATACAGGCCAACAAATAAAATCAACGCGGTCAAAGCTCCGGCTCCCGTACCAAGAGCACCTCCTGCTGCACCAAACGCATAGGAATACTCGGTGGAGCCGTAAACCAGATTGGATTTCACTCCCAGGTCAAAAAGGCTCTTCGCCGCCAGAAGACTGATCACCGCATTGACGATCTGCTCAAAAATCTGGGAAACTGCCGTAGGCACCATGGTGGAATGACCCTGGAAAAATCCTCTGAGGACTCCCAGATACGCCATAATCCAGACCGTCGGTGCCAGTACTTTTAAGGCGTAAGCACTGTAAGGCATCTTGATCACATGCTCCGCAAAGAATCCGGAGCCAAACCATAAAGCACAGAAGCCCACACCGCCTACAATGGTTGCGTAAAATAAAGCCGCCCGCAGAATCTTTCTTGCGTTCCGGTACTGGCCCCTGGCCAGGCGGGCGGAAACCATCTTGGAAACCGCCACCGGAAGGCTGTAGGAAGAAAGAATCAGCATAATCGAATAAATGTTATAAGCCGCACTGTAATAACCATTTCCCTCATCTCCAATGTAATTGGCCAGAGGGATGCGGTATAACATGCCGATCAGCCGGACAATGATTCCAGCGATAGCCAGGATACTTCCCTGGATAATAAAGTTAGAACCTGCCTTCTTCTCTGGAGCCCCAGTTCCTGCTGCTGTTCCTTCTGCTCTTTTGTATTTACTTCTGCTGCGTCCTGTTCTAGTTGTTCTTTCCATGAATCTCCGTTTTTGGGAAATCAGCCGTTGGAATGATACAGATCCAGGTCTTACCCTGGTTTAAGGTGATTTCCTCATTCTCCATATTATAATAATGGGTCACACCAAACTCACCATCCTTCTTCCAGGACAGCGGAATCGCCCGCCCATTGGTGATGTAATAGCCGTACTGGCTGGTGTGAACGTCAATATTCAGATACTCTGTGGTGGCATAATGCCCCGTGGAGCAGTACTGAAAAATAATATTTTTCACGGTAATCGGACCTTCCGATCCCTTGTGAACACCGCCATACTGATAGCGGTGATACAGACCCTCCTGCTCGTCATACTGGAAATACGCGTTGTTTAACGCATAGCCCGGCACAACTTTCTCTGCCTCCAGACTGTTCTCTAACTGGACCTCTTCTCCATTTTTCGTAAAACGGAAATGTCCATGATAGGAAGAATCATACGTCTGACTGTAGCCTAGACTCTCGATGGTCTTTTGAAGCTTCTGGGCGCTGGTATAGGCATTGTGAGGGGTTTTCTTATCGCTGCTGCGGTAAAAAGCCTGGCTTCCCTCCTTGATTCCGTTGATATTATCCACGTTATCCAGGTAAGGAAGGGCAAAGGTACTCTGTCCAAAATGCGCGTAAATGGCATCGAATTCCCTTGCAAAGTACGTGTAATAGGTACGGCAGCTCCGGACTGATCCGATCCGGTCTAAATCATCGTAGTCCTCTAAAATCGCCATATAGCGGTTCATACCGCCTTCCACAGGAGCCTCATAGACCACACCGGCCCGGTTGATGCCGTACTGAGGAAGGGCCGCCTTGTCGTTGCTCATCATCACAGCCACTGGACGGCGGTCCGCCTTCGCCACATCCACCATTTCCCCGGTCAGATAGCTTTTGATCTTGCCGTCAACGGCGATCCTCTCCTCCGGCTCTTCGATGGTTTCTGGCTCCGCCTCATTCTCCGGTTCCGGCGCAGTTGTCACCTGGACCGGATCCTTTTCTACGGTAACCTTACTCTCTGGAACTGCCACATACTCTTCCTTTTTCCCACAGGCGGTAAGCAGACAAACTGTTACCGCTGCAGCTACCCATAAACCCCTCATTTTTCTCATCGGCGGTACCCTTTTCCCTCCAGAATCTCATTCTGCTTTGCTTCCATCACCAGGCGCTCCTCATCCACCATGTGGTCATAACCACATAAATGAAGCATACTGTGAGCCACTAAGAATGCCAGTTCCCTGGTAGTGGAATGTCCGTATTTTTCCGCCTGCTCTTCCACCTTGTCCACAGAGATCATAATGTCCCCCAACATCAGCTCTCCGGTCTCCGGGTTAAAGCAGTCCGCGAAATCCTCTTCCACGTGGTCAAAATCCGACGGCGTGTCATACTCTAACATGGGGAATGAAAGCACATCTGTCGGTGCGTCCACGTTGCGGTACTCTTTGTTGACCTGGTGGATCTCCTCGTTGTCAGTGAGAACCACGTTGACCTCCGCTTCATAAGGACAGCCCTCGTAATCCAAAGACGCGCACACCACGTCATTGATGATCTCCTCATAAGGAATTCCTAACTGTTTTTCTGCTTCGTATTCAATATTTACTGTCATAGGTATCCTCCTACCATTCTCTCTTTCTGGGCTGGCGCTTCTCCTGAGTGTTCTTCCGCTCTCCCCGCTGGCGGTCCTTCGCCTGGTTCTTAGCCTCATAATCATCATAAGCCTGTACGATCTTCTGTACCAGCGGATGACGTACCACGTCATTGCTGGTCAGGTAACAGAATCCGATATCGTCCACTTTTTTCAGAACCTTGATCGCCACATCAAGACCAGATGCCGCGCCGCCCGGAAGATCCTTCTGGGTCTGGTCTCCAGTAATGATCACCTTGGAGCCAAAACCGATTCGGGTTAAGAACATCTTCATCTGGGCCGGTGTGGTATTCTGTGCCTCATCCAGAATGATATAGGCATTATCCAGAGTACGTCCTCTCATATAAGCCAGAGGCGCTACCTCAATTAAACCTTTCTCCGCGTTGTGAAGATAACTCTCTGCACCCATGATCTGATATAAGGCATCATAAAGCGGTCTCAGATACGGGTCGATCTTGCTCTGTAAGTCACCTGGCAGAAATCCTAACTTCTCTCCCGCCTCAATGGCCGGTCTGGTGAGAATGATCCTTCCCACCTCGCCGTCCTTAAATGCCTGGATTCCCATGGCCATGGCCAGATAAGTCTTACCAGTTCCCGCAGGGCCGATGCCGAACACCACCATCTTCTTGCGGATGGCGTCCACATAATTCTTCTGTCCCATGGTTTTCGGCTTTACCGGTCTGCCGTTGATGGTGTGGCAGATCACATCCCGGTCAATCTCCAGGATCTGATTATCGCTCTCCGAAAATGATAAGGATAACGCGTAATCCACGTTCTGCTGGGTGATCTCATTGCCCCGTTTGGACAACTCAATTAAATTATTAAATACACTTTTGGCCTTTCTGACACTGACCTCCGGTCCGATCACCTTGATGGCTCCATCTCTGGAAACCATAGTCACATGCAGGGTCCGCTCTATCTTCTTTAAGTAACTGTCAAACTGTCCGCAGACATTTTTCTCATGCTCTGCAGGAATGTCGATCATAGTTTCGATGATACTCATGCTGTTTTACATCGTCTCCTCGTTTTTATTCTCTTCTCCTTCCAGGGATTCCTCCTGCGGTGCCTGAAAATGTTCCGGCACTGCGATCTGTTCCTCGCACAGGATTTCGCCCTCTATGGAAAAAGAAAAGCCATTCTCTTGTATTTTAACATTATTTCCAATAATGTGTACCCCTTTTTCTAATAATTTTTCTTCCATAGCCCATTTTTCCAGTTCCGCCTGGGCTTTTGCCTCCTCTTTGGTATAGGGGCGCTCAAAAACCTGGATTTCCTCTTTTTGGATCCAGCCATACCAAATGGGCAGATAAAAATCCCTTCCCAGCCGCACCTGCTTTTCTTCTGTCCGGCTGATCCATGGATTTTTGGAAAGGGACGGCAGCGTCCAGCCCCAGCTCTGATTTCCCACCGTCAGGCAGAACCCGCCGCTTTTCTTTCCTGTTTTTACCTGGATTTTCCGGTAAGGCTCTAGCTGTTTCCGATACTGATAATGGACAGTCCCGTAGATCTCCCCATCCGCCTGGACATAGGCTTTCCTGATCATTTCCCCGTTATCATTCATCAGCTCCAAGGCCCCTTCTGCCAGGATCTGTCCTTTTTCCACCTGGTCGCCTTCTTTTACCAGTGCCTTTCCCTGACGGATCACCAGCCGGGTGACGACCGCATCAGAAGAAGCCACCAGATTGGCTGGACGATCATCCTTTTCTGGAATAGAAAACACCACGTCATTTTCCCGCAGTTTTATGGAAAGCTGCGTGCCGGAAATCTGCGCTGACACCCACAAAATCTCCGGGTAGTCCAGACGAATCTGTTCTTCCAGCTGGCTTAAAAAGATCCGCCGCTTGAGAATTCCAGGCCGGATGCCGGATTCCTCCAAATAAGTCATCAGGGCATCATCTGTGTAACGGGTGTTGCCCTCGAACGTCACATTCCACACAAACATAGAAAGTACCAGTAAAATCGTCAGAACCAATCCGGGACCTGCGAATAACAACCATCGTTTTCGATTCCGATGAAGGAAAAATGGCAGTCCCAGCCGTTTCTGAATCCGGACGTGGACTTTCGTTTTCCGGACAGCCGGACGGATCCTGCGGAAATCTTTCAGTTCCATGCAGCAGGAAAATGCGGAACCGCAGGACTTTGGGGGGCTGTCTGAAAGTTCCTGTCTCCCCTGAGCGCCTTCTCTCTCCGCCCGCACGTTCCAGATCCCGATCCCCGTTTTCCCGCACACATTGAAAAAACGCTCCACGCCGTAACCCCAGATCTTCAGTTTCAGATACCCTCTCTTCCACTGTCCAGCCTCACGGATCACCCTTTTTTCCTCCTCTGGCTTCCATATTCACGGACATGATCTGGCCTGTGATCAGCATTTCATCCCTGGTATAATATTCGATTCCAAGGCAGGCACCCAGGATCTGGATCTTGCAGGTCCGGGTCTGCAGACGGATCTCGCTGGGATCCAGGCTTACAATCCGGTCATAATTCTCCAGATACACCCGCCTGCGCCCGGTGATGGTGATCACCGGCTCTGAAAGGGCCACGTCGGCGGGAATTTTTAAGGTATGGGCTGCCATCTCCTGAAGTTGTCTGGGCATGGGGATCACTTCCGACACTTTATCATCTTCATCATATGTGAAAGGATATGAAAATAGAATCCTGCTTGCAGGGTTCTCCGCCTGCGGCGGGTCGCTG
>CAKRWX010000009.1 GCA_934418055.1 uncultured Lachnospiraceae bacterium | reverse complement strand
CAGCAGATTATCTGGTAAATCATGGCGTTCCATTCCGTGACGCTCATGGAATCGTTGGACAGCTGGTTCTGTTCTGCATCGACAAGAATATCGCTCTGGATGACATGACTCTGGATGAGTTTAAGGCCATCAGCCCGGTATTTGAGGAGGACATCTACGAGGCTATCAGCTTAAAGACCTGCGTGGAGAAACGTATGACCCTCGGCGCTCCAGGACCAGAGGCTATGAAGAAAGTCATTGAGAGCTGCAAGAAGAGACTGGAAGAGTTAAAGTAATATAATATTTGGCAGATTGAAAATTTTCCCCTACTGGAATCATCGAACATGATACCGATAGGGGATTTTTAGGAGGAGCAAATATGAGATTTGAGGAGAAGGACGGTGCGCTGCTGGCGTACCATCAGGGGGAAATGCTGCGGATTGAAGGCTGGGGAGAGGACTCTTTGCGTGTGCGGGCAACCAGACTTGGGGGATTTACAGATGAGGACTGGGCTCTGACGGAACCGGTTCCTGTAAGAAATGCTGTGGTGGAGATTGGGGAGATGAACCACCGGCTAAGCAGCGGCGTGGTGGAAAAGCGGCCTATGGCAGTGATCACCAATGGAAGAATCCGCGCAAAGGTGAATTTTGCCGGTGTGATCACATTTTATAAGGATGACCAGGTGTTTTTACAGGAGTATTTCCGCAATTATGACGGAACTATCAGCCGGGAGAGTCGCTGTCTGAAGGTGATTAACCGGGAATGGAAAGGCATCATCGGCGGAAGCGAGTCAAAGTTAAATGTAAAATTCGAGAGCAATGATGGGGAGAAAATCTTCGGAATGGGACAGTACCAGCAGTCTTATATGGATTTAAAGGGGTGTACCCTGGAACTGGAACAGAGAAATTCCCAGATTTCCGTTCCATTTCTAGTATCCAATTGCGGATATGGTATGCTGTGGAACAATCCGGCAGTGGGACAGGTGACATTTGGAAAGAATTACACAGAGTGGATCGCCCGTTCCACCAGACAGATGGACTACTGGCTGACGGTGGCGGATACGCCGAAAGAGATTCTGGAACATTACACGGCGGTGACTGGACGGGCACCTGTTTTTCCAGAGGACCGCATGGGACTGTGGCAGTGTAAACTTCGCTACCGGACCCAGGAAGAAGTGCTGGAGGTGGCTAGAAGATATCAGAAAGAGGGCATTCACATTGATCAGATTGTGATCGATTTCTTCCATTGGACGCTGCAGGGCGATTGGAAATTTGACCGGACATACTGGCCGGATCCGAAAGGGATGATCGAGGAACTGCATTCCATGGGAATCAAGGTAATCGTGTCGGTATGGCCGTCGGTGGATAAGAAAAGCGAGAATTTTGGCCCTATGATGGATCGGGGACTGCTGATTCAGACAGAGCGCGGCGCGGTTCAGACTTATGATTATCAGGGGGACTGTGTGGAGATCGACGCATTTAACCCGGAGACCAGAAAGTACGTGTGGGAGGTCTGCAAAAAGAATTATTATGATCTGGGAATTGATGGATTCTGGCTGGACAATTCAGAACCGGATTTTGCAGTGTATGACCATGAAAATTACCGGTATTTTGCAGGACCGGCTTTGACCTGCAGTAATATGTATCCACAGATGTACAGCAGGGTATTTTTTGATCCTATGAAAGAATTGAACCATGGCCCGGTGGTGAATCTGCTTCGCTGTGCCTGGGCGGGAAGCCAGAAGTATGGCAATGTGGTCTGGTCTGGGGATGTGCCAAGTACCTTTGAGGCATTTTATGACCAGCTTCAGGCGGGCTTAAATATGGGACTGGCTGGAATTCCATGGTGGACGACGGACATTGGCGGATTTATGACCGATGATTGGGAAGATCCGGATTTTAGGCAGCTTCTGATCCGGTGGTATCAGTTTGCGGTGTATTCCCCAGTGCTTCGGATGCATGGAGAGCGTGGCCCGATCAATATTCCGCCGTTAGATGACCGGGACTGGGGCGGCGGATACCTTCACACAGGCCATGAGAACGAACTTTGGAGTTATGGAGAAGAGAATTACCGGATCATGAAACATTACTACGAGGTGCGTATGGCCATGAAAGAGTATATCAAAGGGCTTTTTGAAGAAGTTTCGGAAAATGGTTCACCTCTGCTTCGCGCCATGTTCTATGAGTTCCCAGAAGATCCAAAATGCTGGGAATTGCAGGATCAGTACATGTTCGGCGACCGCTATCTGGTGGCTCCGGTGTTCCATCTGAATCAGTGGCAGAGAGAGGTGTATCTGCCAGAGGGAACCTGGAAAGATACCAGAGATGGGAAATGTTATGAGGGTGGTCAGGTGATCGTGGCGGAAGCGCCGCTTGAGACCATTCCGGTGTTTGAAAAAATGAATTGATCAAAAGATTCTGGAAGTCAACGGTTACATAGACGAAAGAAATTTGGGAAAAATACCCCACATAAGGAAATCCTGAAAGGAGATCAGATTATGTGGGGTATTTTGATTGCGCTGCTTTCTGGCGCGCTTATGAGTATTCAGGGAGTGTTTAATACGGAAGTGACCAGGCAGAGCAGCATCTGGGTGTCCGCCGGATGGGTGCAGCTGACGGCTTTTGTGACTTGTCTGGTGATGTGGTTGTTGACTGGAAGGCCGGAGATCCAGGGAATCTGGCAGGTGCGGCCCTGGTATATGTTGTTAGGCGGCGTGATCGGCGCATTTATCACCTGGACAGTGATCCGCAGTGTGGAAAGTCTTGGACCTGCGAAATCCGCCCTTTTAATCGTAGTGGCGCAGATTATTGTAGCTTATGGGATCGAGGTGTTTGGCCTGTTTGGCGTGGAAAAAACAGGCTGGGAGTGGAAAAAAGCCATCGGCGCTTTGATCGCAGTGATCGGAATTATCATTTTCCGGAAATAGTGCTTGTATTTAGAAAATGATTTGGGTAAAATAGAAGCTAAGCGGAAGGTGGTGCTCTCTGGAAAGGAGAGATACCATGAAAAAACAAAGCTTAAAAATCATACTGACTGTCATATGGCTGTTGGCTGCAGGCATATGTTACAGTTGCAGTCATGTTCCATCACATTCCATGGATTCGCAGTGGAAACTGGAACTTTCAGATGATCCAGAAGATACCCAGGAAGAGACCACAAGTGATGACCGCGCGGAGAGTGATCCGGCAGTTTGGTATGTTTATGTATGCGGCGAGGTTCAGAATCCCGGCGTGTGTCAGGTGCGTCCTGGAGACCGGATTTTTAAAGCCATTGAACTGGCTGGTGGAGTGACAGAGGACGCTGCTGTAGATAGTTTGAATCTGGCGGCGGAGGTTACGGACGGGATGAAAATCCAGGTTTTGTCCCAGAAAGAGATGGAGAGTCTGAGAGCAAAAGGCGGAGATAGCGCTGTGGTTGCAGGCGGAGACTGGTCTGGACAGGGAATGGCGGAAGATATTTCCGGAGGAAAGGTGAATCTCAATACGGCGACACTGGAACAGCTGATGACCTTGCGGGGGATCGGGGAATCCAGGGCGAAGGATATCATTTCTTACCGGGAGAAACATGGCGATTTTCAAAAGATAGAGGATATTAAGAAGGTGTCCGGAATCAAGGATGCCGCTTTTCAGAAGATAAAAGACGATATTACGGTTTAAGGGAAGATGAGGTAGTGTACCATGACAAAGGTGCTGGTTGTAGATGATGAGAAATTGATCGTAAAAGGAATCCGGTTCAGTCTGGAACAGGATAACATGGAGGTGGACTGCGCTTATGACGGCGAGGAAGCCATCAATAAGGCGAAGGAGAAGGAGTACGATGTGATCCTTCTGGACGTGATGCTGCCGAAGGCGGACGGATTTGAGGTGCTTCAGGCGGTCCGGGAGTTTTCTGAGGTGCCGGTGATTATGCTGACTGCCAAGGGCAACGATATGGATAAGATTCTGGGACTGGAGTATGGTGCTGATGATTATATCACCAAGCCATTTAACATTCTGGAGGTAAAAGCCCGGATCAAGGCCATTTTAAGAAGAAATACCATGAGAAGCCGCAAGGCGGAAGAGCCGAAGAAGCAGGTCATCGTTGCCGGAAGCCTGAAACTGGACCGGGATGGCAGAAGAGTTTTCGTCAATGAGAAAGAGATCAATCTGACGGCCAAGGAGTTTGACTTATTAGAACTGTTAGTTTGCAATCCAAACAAAGTCTACAGCCGCGAGTCTCTGCTGGCATACGTGTGGGGCAACAAGGCCATGGATTCCGGTGATGTGCGGACCGTTGATGTACATGTTCGGAGATTAAGGGAGAAAATCGAGCCGAGCCCAAGCGCACCTCAGTTTGTGCATACCAAGTGGGGCGTGGGGTATTATTTCGCTGCAAAGTAGGCAGTGCTTTGAAAATGGTCATTGTTTCGCAGTGAGCCTGCGCACTTGTTTGGCATTTGTCTGCGCTGACCGTAAGAAAACATTGGTTAGAAAGAAGGATACAGAAGATGAATTCTATAGAAAATATCACAATCCGTACCGTACGTCCTGAGGATCTGGACGCGGTGACGGAGGTAGAGGCAGTGTGTTTTCCGAAAGCGGAGGCGGCAGACCGGAAGTCTTTTGAGGCGCGGATTAAAGCATTTCCGGACAGTTTTTTCGTGGCGGAGGATGCAGGACGGATCGTTGGATTTATTAACGGCGCGGTGGTGAATGAGAGAACCATCCGGGATGAGATGTATGAGGACACCTCCCTCCATGATGCAAATGGGGAATATCAGAGCATTTTTGGACTGGATGTGATCCCGGAGTATCAGCATCAGGGACTGGCATCCAGACTGATGCACCATATGATCGAAGAGGCAGGAAAACGCGGGAAAAAGGGACTGATTCTCACCTGTAAAGACCGGTTGATCGGATTTTATGAGACCTTCGGTTACCGGAATCTGGGAGTGTCTCAGTCAGTACATGGCGGAGTTGTCTGGAATGACATGATCCTGGAGTTTGACGCATGAAGATCACGTTAGTTACCGTTGGAAAGATCAAGGAAAAGTTTTTTGAGGACGCCATCAAGGAGTATTCCAAGCGGCTTAGCCGGTACTGCAAGTTAGAGGTGCTTCAGGTGGCAGATGAGAAGACCCCGGAAGGTGCCAGCGAGGCGGTGGAACTGCAGATCAAGGAAAAGGAAGGACAGAGGATCCTTTCCCTGATTCGGGATGACGCCTATGTGATCGCTTTGGCCATCGAGGGAAAGATGCTGGGTTCCGAAGAATTGGCGGAAAAGATCGAGAAATTAGGAGTCGGCGGCGTCAGCCAGATCGTGTTTGTCATCGGCGGTTCTCTGGGACTGTCTTCCCAGGTGATGAAGCGGGCGGATTACGCTCTTAGCTTCTCCAGGATGACATTTCCTCATCAGCTGATGCGAGTGGTGCTGCTGGAGCAGATTTACCGGAGTTACCGGATTATGAATCATCAGCCATATCATAAATAGAAGTGATCGGGAATTTTATAAAAAGTTGTGAAAAATGGAATTGTTATAAAAAATAGAAATAATAACAGGCGATTGAGAGAGAGGTCAACCGCCTGTTTTGTTTATGTAAGTAATGATCCAGGGGCTATGTCTGCATGAGTCCTATAAAGTGTAAAGTGTGCGTTATCTCGTTTGTACCAGTTCGTCTCCAGGCTCTAATCGGGTGTCGCCGCTGGGAATGATGGTCTGCCCATTTCGGCGGATCAGGATGATCAGAGTGCCGGTGGGCAGTTTTAGTTCCCTGATCTGGCGGCCGCACCATGTATGGGAGGCGTCCAGAGTCAGTTTACTTAAATGAATATCTTCCTGTCCGGTATAGGCGGTAGCGCCCAGAACCAGGACATCGCCAGAGCGCAGTACGGTTTCTCCA
This sequence comes from uncultured Lachnospiraceae bacterium, assembly GCA_934418055.1. Classification (GTDB taxonomy): domain Bacteria; phylum Bacillota; class Clostridia; order Lachnospirales; family Lachnospiraceae; genus UBA3402. The sequence goes on along the minus strand of CAKRWX010000009.1, from coordinate 16,307 downwards.
TGGGGAACCGTATTTTTTTCGCCTGGATGACTTAAAAATACGAGCAGTGTGCCAGGTGGAAGCTGAAGATCCCGGACTTTCATGCCGTTCCATGGGTGCTGCTCCGTAACTGGAATATCGATAAAACGGACGTCCGTTTCCTCGCTGTAATCGGAAAATGTGGTCAGAATGTTGCCGCTGGTGTCCAGCATTTCCGTCCGTCTGGCAAACCAAGGAAGCAGCGTTCCCTGGATGGCGATGGAAAATAATACGACGCAGAACACGATATGAAACAGATCATGTTCTAAGGTGATGCCGCTCTGAATGGCCATAATGGCAAATACAATGGACGCCGCGCCCCGCAGCCCTGCCCAGGACACCAGGATCTGCTGGCGCAGGGAAGATTTTAATGGGGTCAGCAGGAGCGCTGTCACAAGGGGTCTGGCGATCAGGGTCAGGAAAGCGGCGATGGCAGCAGCTGGAAGCCACACGGCGGCGATTCTTGACGGGAAGGACAACAGGCCCAGGATAAAGAAGATCAGCATCTGCATCAGGCTGGTAAGGCCATCGAAGAAATTGACCAGGGTCTTCTTGTTGGGCAGTGGACTGTTGCCAAGCAGAATTCCCATAAGATAGGCGCTCAGGTACCCATTTCCCCCAATGACCGAAGGCAGGGCATAGGCTAGTACCGCCGACGCCAGCACAAATGCCGTGTCAAAACCGCTGGTCTCAAAATCCACATGGAGAAGGGCCCAGCGGACAGAGAAAGCCAGCACTGCGCCGATGGCAAGGCCAAAGAGGATCTGGGTAGCCGCCGTAGTCAGGATCTGAAGAGGAAGATGGCTGGAAACACCCTGCTTCATGGCAGTTAAGAGAATAATGGTCAGCATATAGGCCGCCGGGTCGTTGGAACCGCTCTCTACCTCTAAGAGAGAGTCGGTGCTGTCTTTTAAGGAAAGATTTTTGGAGCGGAGGACGGAAAAGACACTGGCGGCGTCTGTGGAACCTAATACTGCGCCGGTCAGTAAACCTTCCAGCAGGCCAAAATGCAGCACATAGTGGCAGAAGAGTCCGGTAAACAGCGCCGTGAAAATGGTGCCGAAGGCGGACATGACCAGCGCCTTCAAGGCAGCCGGTTTTGCCGTTTTCCAGCGGGTGCCGAAGCCGCCGTAAAACATGATGAAGATCAGGGCGATGGAGCAGATATTTTCCGCAAATCCGAAATCGGCGAAATCGATCCGCAGGAGTCCCTCGGAGCCAAAGACCATACCAAGAAGGATAAAGGCCAGAAGCATGGGGATTCCGATCTTGCTGGAAAGCCGGTTGCATAAGATACAGGCCAGAATCACACCAGAGCCAAGAAGTAAGAGCTGAATCAATGGCAGACCTCCTTTACGATCATGGAAAGTTGTTCCTCATCCCAGTTTTCCCCGATGGCAAAAAGCCCTTTTGCCAGGAGAAAGCCTTGTTCAGAACAGTCATCGCCAGATTCCATGGATGGAAGAATTTTAACGGCAAGTGCCTGGATTCCCTGGAAAATTTGGAGCTTTAAACTGCGGATGGGTTCGTCTTCGGTAAATAACTGTTCTCCCGGAACGTTGGCATTTCTGGGACAGGGAGAGGTGCAGACGGCGCAGTCGGGAACCAAACGGTGCTTTTCGGCCTGGACAGACTGGAGCATGGATCGCAGGTAGGACTCGGATAAAGCGTCTGCGGAGGCAGATTCCTGGCGGCTTTTGTCAGGAAGAAAAGCATCGGAATGGATCTCGGATATTTCTGGGGCGGGAATTGTTGCCACAAGCCCTTCTGCGAGAATTTTCCAGGTGTTGGAATCGGTCAGTGAGTTACAGTCAGAAGCGCGGGCAAGGCCGATCATGGAGCCGATCAGCTCCCGGACAATTGGATGTTTTGTGGTGTCGAGTGTGTACATATGTGGTCTCCTTTGCTGTTTGGTATCCATAGTATACCGAAAAAACGAGGATTTGTCAGTTGGAAAAACCACGAAAATAAAAAGCTTGTAGGAAGCAGTAAATGTTGCAGCCATGATAATAGCCGATAAGATTTTTGGTTCATAGGATGAATTCCCCCATCATATATTGAGATTAAAGGAGGCCCGGAACCGGGAAACTGCAAAGCAGACGGCTGCGGAGGGACAAGGTATGGGAGTGGAGACGGTGATCCGGAGTTTTCCGGCGAAACTGCGGGAGAGGCTGGAACCCTTGGAGATCAGCCATTTGGAGGAGGTACGCCTGCGGGCGGGACAGCCTCTGATGGTGGTGTGGAATGGAAAAGAATATTTCGTGACGGACCAGGGACAAATGTCTACAGATCAGCACCAGTCCTGGAAGGTGTCGGAAGATCTCTTGAGAGAGACGGTGGAATCTTTCAGCTGCCATTCCCTCTACGCCTACGAGGAGGAACTGCGCCAGGGCTTTTTTACCATTCAGGGCGGGCACCGGATCGGCGTGGCGGGAAAGGTGGTTCTGGAACAGGGAACGATCAAGACTATGAAGTATCTGTCCTTTTTAAATGTCCGGATCGCCCACGAGATCCGTGGCTGCGCAGATGGGATCCTTCCATATTTATATGAAGAACATGGATCAAAAATCAATCGTGAAATCTTTCACACACTGTTGATTTCACCGCCAAGATGTGGAAAAACGACGTTGCTGCGGGATCTGATCCGCCAGATCTCCAATGGCAATGGATCCCATCAGGGAATGACCGTGGGCGTGGCGGATGAGCGGTCGGAGATCGGTGCCTGCTATCACGGGATTCCGCAGAATGATCTGGGGATCCGAACCGATGTGCTGGACTGCTGTCCTAAGCATCTGGGCATGATGATGCTGATCCGCACCATGTCGCCCCAGGTGGTGGCGGTGGACGAGATCGGAAGCCGGGAGGACTTAGAGGCTATGGAATATGTGATGAACTGCGGCTGTAAGCTGTTTGCTACCGTTCACGGAAGTTCTCTGGAGGAGATCCACAGAAAGCCGGTTTTGGGTCGGATGGTGGAGGAAGCGTGGTTTGGCCGCTATGTGATCCTGGACCGGAACGGGACGCCGGGCCATGTGGCGGCGGTTCTGGACGGACAAGGGAGGCGTCTATGATGTGGTTAAAGATCATGGGAGGAATCCTGGTGGTGCTTTCTGGCGGCGGCCTTGGATTTGCCAGGGCGGACCGATGGAGAAGTCACCGGAAAAATCTGGAAGAACTGCGGAAAATGACATTGCTTCTGCGGAGTCAGATTCTGTATGCCAGAGGCACGTTGGAGGAGGCATTGGAACAGGTGGGGCGGAAATCAGACGGGCCGGTGGCACAGATCTTTAAAGAAATTTCTGGGCAGTTAAAATGCCAGGATGGCCGTTCTTTTTATGAGATCTGGCAGACATCCGTGGAACGCCACTGGAAAGAACTGCTCCTGACCCCGGAAGAATGTCGGGAGTGGAAAGAATTTGGCCGTCATCTGGGTTTTATGGATCTGGAAATGCAGGAGAAGAATATGGAACTTTACTTAGAACAGCTGGAACTTTCCATCCGGTTTTACCGGGAACAGGAGCGGGAGCAGCAGAAGTTGTCCATCAGCCTGGGAATCATGGGCGGTCTATTTCTGACGGTGCTGTTGTTTTGATATGGGAACGAAAGACTTAGCAGATATGCGTAAGTGGGGCCGACAGTGAGATGATATCGGCAAACAGACGAATAGGGGGGAGTGGCCATGGGGGTAAATGTGATTTTCCGGATCGCGGCGGTGGGAATCCTGGTCTCTGTGCTCTGTCAGGTGCTAAAGCACAGCGGGCGGGAAGAACAGGCGTTTTTGACCAGTCTGGCGGGACTGATCCTGGTGCTGTTGTGGATGATCCCGTACATATATGAATTGTTTGACACAATTAAGAATCTTTTCACCTTATAGTGGAGGTGCATGCCATGTCGGTTCTGACCATCGGGGTTCTTGGAATCGCCAGCGCCCTTCTGGCAGTGGAATTAAAGGGCTTAAAAGGGGAATACGGAGTCTATTTGGTGGCGGCGGTGGGCCTGGTGATCTTTTTTTACGGGGTCACGAAATTAAAGACTGTGATCGAAACCATCCGCCAGGTCCAGGCTTATATCCGCCTGAACCGGATGTACTTGGAGGCGCTGTTGAAAATGATCGGCATCACTTACATTGTAGAATTTTCCTCTGGAATCTGTAAGGACGCAGGCTATGGTTCCTTAGGAAGCCAGATCGAGATCTTTGGAAAATTGTCGGTGCTGGCGGTCAGTATGCCCATTCTTTTGGCTTTGCTGGACACGGTGCAGCAGTTTTTGGCGTGAAGCAGGAGGACAATCATGCTGGAAAATGGACTTTCCATTGATCTGACAGAGATCGAACAGTTTATCCGCGGCCAGGGCCTTGGGGAGTCGGTTTCCTTCCAGAACCTGGTGGAGCGGCTGATGGCGGGAGATCTGACAGGGCTGTGCGGGCAGCTGCTTGCAGGGCTTCGGGCGTCCCTGTTTCAGGAGATCGGTTCTGGCGGAAGGATCCTGGGACAGATCCTGGCTCTTGGGATCTTCGCGGCGGTATTTACCAGTTTTTCCGGCCTGTTTCAGGGCAGCCAGGTGTCGGAAACGGGATTTTTTGCCGCTTATCTATTATTATTTACCCTTCTGATGACTGGACTGACCCAGAGCATCCAGGTGGCGGCAGCGGCAGCCGGGGACATCATGCAGTTTATGAAGGCCATGATGCCTGCGTATTTTCTCACGGTAGCGCTGGCAGGCGGAAGTATCTCCGCAGCAGCCATGTATGAATTTACCATGGGACTGGCTGGGGTCAGCCAGTGGCTTCTGATCACGGTGATGATCCCGTTGATTCGTCTGGAGCTTCTGATGAAGATGACTGGAAATATGGTAAAAGAAGAGGCATTGTCCCGCCTCAACGACTTGTTGGACCAGGTGATCCGCTGGGGTATGAAGGCACTATTAGGCGTGGTGGTCGGCTTTCATGTGGTGCAGGGGCTTCTTCTTCCCTACGCCGATTCCCTGAAAAATGGAGCCGCCCAGAAGTTAGTTGGCATGATTCCAGGAATCGGTCAGGGTGCTGCTGCGGCCGCCCAGATGATCTTAGGTTCCGGCGTTCTGTTAAAAAATGCCGTTGGAATGGCGGGGGCCGTGGTGGTGTTTTTGATCCTGGCGGTTCCCATGTTAAAGCTTCTGGTGCTGATGCTGTTTTACCAGTGTGCCGCCGCCATCCTGGAGCCCATCTGTGACAAACGGATCATTTCCTGCATTAGTGCTGCCGCCAGGGGACATCAGCTGTTATTGCAGATCGTGCTGACGGCGGCGTTATTATTTCTGATCACGGTTTCTCTGGTGTGCGCGGGAACCAATGTGTCCTATTATGTGTAAGTAATCCACATAACATGGGAGAAGGTGAGATTCATCATATAGTTTCTATCACGGAAAGTGGAATATAGGACATAGCTGCTATTGTAAAAAATGAAATGCAGGTGACAGTTGCCAGGACAGAAGGGGTGGTGTAGATGGGAGTAGTATCAGAATGGGCTAGCAGCATTTTAAGTTTCCTGATCCTGATCACGGTGATCCGTGGGATTCTGCCATCGAAAAAGTATGAGCCTTATCTGAGATTATTTTCTGGCCTGGCGTTGATTCTTTTGGTGTTACAGCCCATCACCAGCGGCCTTGGCCTGGAGACGCAGATTGATCGGGCATTTGAAGCATTTTCCTTTCAGATGGATCACGAGGAGTTAAATACCCAGGTCCTTGGCATCGAGAAGGAGCGACAGGCCCAGATCCTGAAAGTTTATGAAAATGATGTGGCAGACCATGTGATGGCCATAGCTGGAGAACAGGGACTGCAGGCGGAGAGCGCGCAGGTGGAGATCAGCGGAGATCCAGAGAGCGCGGAGTATGGGAAGGTGATTTTGGTGAAAGTGAAGCTGCAAAGTGGTGAAAAAGCAGGAGATTCAGGGGAAACCAAGCAAAATGGAGAAGTGGAAGCAGTGCAGCCGGTCCAGAACATCGAGGTGCAGTCTGTGCAGATCGGAGAGGAAACGAAGGCAGATGCAGGAAATCTGGCAGAAGAAACTTCTGAAAAGTCCCAGGATCAGCAGACTAATGGGAACACTGACCAGAACATCGGTCAGTCAACGTTTGGAAACAGTCAGACTAATATACCAGCAGACAGCAGAATCCTGGAATTTCAAAGAAAGGTGGAACAGTATTATGGACTGGAAAGCGGCGCTGTCGAAATTCAATCTTAAACCGGATATCAAGACCAAAGGGGGCCGTTGGCTGGTGATGCTGGCGGTTGGGCTGATCTGCCTGATCCTGGCGTGGCCGTCTGGCAGAAAACAGTCGGGAAACGGGCAGAACGGATACAATCTTGGACAGACCAGTCAGAACGGAAATGCTGGGTGGAATGCTGGAATGGGAGAGGAGAGTCAGACAGGAGCCAGTTTTCTTGGTTCTGGCAGTGATGGAAGCGGAAGCTCAGACACCGGCAGTTCTTATGAGACTCAGCTGGAAACCCGCCTAAAACAGCTTCTCAGCCAGGTAGACGGTGTGGGTCAGGTGGAAGTGATGATCGTTCTGAAGGAATCGGAAGAAAAAGTCTGGCGGACGGATACCACCACATCCATTTCCAGCACCCAGGAGACGGACCAGGGTGGCGGCACCCGGAAGATTGAGAACAGCGAACAGTCGGAGGACACCATTTTATCCGGCTCCTCTGGTCAGGGAACTCCGATCCTAGAGAAAGAGATCCGCCCCCAGATCGGCGGCGTGGTGGTCAGCGCCCAGGGCGGCGGGAATCCGAAAGTGCAGGCGGAGATCACAGAAGCGGTGGAGGCATTATTTGATGTGCCTTCCCATAAAATCAAAGTGTTAAAGATGGTGAATGGTTCATAGACTAAAACAGGTAAATAGAAAGGAGCATTGTGGATGAAGCGGAAAGTGGATTTGCAGAATGTGAATATGAAAAAACTATTTAGAAGGAACCAGATCATCGTCACAACGCTGGCGGTGATGATCGCGGTGGCGGGATACTTAAATTATATGGGAAGCCAGTCAGATGAGGATCAGGGCGTGTACACGGCGGGAAATACTTCCTATGAAGCGGGGGCTTTGGAAATCTCCGACGAGGACATTTTACGGGAAAATCAGACGATTTTGGATGGAACGGGAACTTATGAGGAGATCGCCAGTCTGGACGGGGATCAGGAAAATGGGCTGACAGAGTCGGTTTCTGCCACAGAACTGGCGGCGGTAACGGATTCCGCAGGACAAAATGCAAACCAGAACAATGGACAGAATACCAGTCAGGACGCCCAGACAGAACAGACCGGGCTGGAAAATCCGGGGGAAGCTATTTTGACCAGCGGCATGAGTGTGTCCGACTACATAGCCAGTGTCCAGCTAAGCAGAGAGCAGATCCGGGCGAAAAATAAGGAGACATTGTTAAATATCATCAACAACCAGAATATTGAAGAAACTGCCAAGCAGCAGGCGATCCAGGACATGATCGCTTTAACGGAGGTGGCGGAGAAGGAAAATGCGGCGGAGACACTTCTCATGGCCAAAGGATTTGCCGATCCGGTGGTCAGCATTTCCTCCGGCAAAGTGGATGTGGTGGTCAATGCACCGTCCATCACCGATGCCCAGCGGGCACAGATCGAAGATATTGTAAAACGGAAAGCAGAAGTGGGCGCGGACAGCATTATTATCACTCTATTAAATCTTTCTGATTAAAGCCCTTTCCAAACCAGAGGATTTTTGCTATAATAATTCTACTATAGAAACATGAGGAGGTAGCGAAAGTGGCAGAGACGGAAGGCAGAAATACTCATAAAGTATATGAAAAAGATAAAATCGGCGAAGTACAGATTGCAGACGAGGTGGTAGCGATCATCGCAGGCCTGGCTGCAACTGAGGTAGAAGGCGTGGATTCCATGGCAGGCAACATTACCAATGAGTTAGTTGGCAAGCTTGGTATGAAGAATCTCTCCAAGGGAGTAAAAGTTGATGTGACAGAAGAGCATGTGTCTGTTGACTTATCCCTCAATATGAAGTATGGTTATAACATTCCAGATGTTTCCGAGAAGGTTCAGGAGCGTGTGAAAACCGCCATCGAGAACATGACTGGTCTCCATGTGCTGGATGTGAACATCAAGATTGCCAGCGTAAACATGGAAGCAGAAGAACAGTAAGACTGACTTCAGACGCAGCCGCTATATGCGGCTGTGTTTTTGGCGTTTCTATGCATCCACAGAAACTGTCAGCGACAGATCCTGTGGGAAAATAAGGCGCTGATAAAATAAAAGTGAAAGCAACTGTGAAGGTATGGAACAGTTACGAGAGAAGCAAACAGAAGAATCGATTTAGGAGGATACGAAGATATGACCAGAAGAGAACTGCGCGAGCATAGTTTTAAGGTGTTATTCCGCGCTGATTTTTATCCGGTGGAGGAGATGGATGAGCAGATTGAGCGCTATTTTGGAGCGCCAGTGGAAGATGATGTAACACCGGAAGGAACAACGATCCTCCACGATTCCAATCTCTCCGAGGCAGATCAGGCAGTGGTAACAGAGAAAGTAAAGAAGATCTTAGAAAAACTGCCGGAGATCGATGAGAAGATCAACCAGGTAGCTGAAGGCTGGAAGACCAGACGTATGGGTAAAGTGGAACTGACCATTCTGCGTCTTGCCGTTTATGAGATGCAGTATGACGAGGAGATTCCGGAGAAAGTTGCCATCAACGAGGCAGTAGAACTGGCGAAAAAGTTCGGCAGAGACGAATCACCGGCATTTATCAACGGTGTGCTGGCAAAATTAGTAGCATAAGAAAACATTCAGCAGATCCGCGCATTTGGTGCGGTGACCTGCTTGGAGTATAATTATGGCTGGAAGTATTTATTCCGTTGCACAGGTAAATTCTTACATTAAGAACCTGTTTGTCCAGGATTTTCTTCTGAACCGCATCAGCGTCAGGGGAGAGGTGTCCAACTGTAAGTACCACACCTCTGGACACATTTATTTTACATTAAAAGATAAATCAGGGACCTTATCCGCGGTGATGTTCGCCGGTCAAAGGAAAGGTCTCGCTTTTCAATTACAGGAAGGGCAGCAGGTGGTGGTGACCGGTTCCATCGATATCTACGAGCGGGACGGCAAGTACCAGCTGTATGCCAGAGAGATTAAGCGGGACGGCGTGGGAGACTTATTTGAACGTTTCCAGAGGCTGCGGGATGAACTGGAAGAGATGGGAATGTTCGCTGCAGAGTATAAAAAGCCGATTCCGAAATACGCAAAGACCATCGGAATCGTGACGGCAAGCACCGGAGCGGCGATCCACGATATCATGAACATTGCAGCGAGACGGAATCCTTATGTCCAGCTGATTCTGTATCCGACCCTGGTGCAGGGACAGGATGCCAAGTTCAGCATTGTCAATGGTATCCGTACCCTGGATGCCTTAGGATTGGATGTGCTGATCGTGGGAAGAGGCGGCGGTTCCATGGAAGATCTGTGGGCGTTTAATGAGGAGATCGTCGCCAGGGCGATTTTTGAGTGTGAGACGCCGGTGATTTCCGCGGTGGGCCATGAGACAGATGTGACCATTGCGGACTATGTGGCGGATCTGCGGGCACCGACGCCATCAGCAGCCGCGGAACTGGCAGTATTCGACTACAGGCAGTTCGAAAACCGCTTGGAAGTGCTTCGGGAGGCTTTGATGCGCGGCATGGAGCGGAACCTGGAGCGGAAAAAAGCCCAGGTGGAGCAGTATCAGATGAAATTAAAGCTGCATCATCCGGAACGGATCTTAAATGACCACCGTCAGCGGCTGGTCCAGATCCAGGATCAGATGGAGCGAAGCTTAGAAGAGAAATTAACCGACCGGAAACACCGGCTGGCGCTGCTGGCAGGACGGCTTCATGGCATGTCCCCATTGGAGCGGTTAAGCCGTGGTTTCGGGTTCGTCACCGATAAAGACGGAAAGCCGGTGGCTTCCGTGAAGAAACTCCAGAAAGAAGAGATTTTAAGTGTCCGTCTGGCAGATGGCCGGGTGGAGACCAGAATTTTAGAGGTCGAGGATTTGGAACCGGGTAACCGAGAACTGGAGGAGGAACAGTATGGCGGAAACTAAGACAAATCAGGACATGTCCATCGAGGAGACCTTAGAGGCCCTTGAGATGATCATAGAAAAAATGGAAGACCGGGACAGCTCGTTGGAGGAGACATTTGCCAATTATGAGTTAGGTATGAAGATGGTAAAAAGCTGCAACGATAAGATCGACCGGGTGGAGAAAAAGATACAGGTATTGGCGGAGGAAAGCCAGGATGGAGAATTTTAACGAGGTTTTAAAACAATATACAGAGGAAGTCTGGAAGACGGTGGAGCAATATCTGCCGGAGGAAGAAGGCCATCAGAAGACCGTTCTGGAAGCGATGAATTACAGTATGAAAGCAGGTGGCAAGCGTCTGCGTCCATTATTTTTAAGAGAAGTGTACCGGATGTTTGGCGGCCAGGGAAAGGAAGAAGAGCCGTTTATGGCGGCCATCGAGATGATCCATACGTTTTCTCTGGTCCACGATGATCTGCCATGCATGGACAATGACCGTCTGCGCCGGGGACTTCCGACCACCTGGGCGGAGTATGGCGAGGACATGGCAGTGTTAGCAGGCGATGCTTTATATGGCTATGCCTTTGAGACGGCGGCCAAAGCCCTGGATCTGACGGATAATGCGAAGATCGTGGGACGGTGCATCCGACTGTTAGCGTCTAAATCCGGTATTTTTGGCATGATCGGCGGTCAGTCTGCGGATGTGGAGTTGACTGGCGGTCCTTTGAGCGCGGACCAGCTGGAATTCATTTACCGGTTAAAGACCGGAGCTTTATTAGAGGCTCCAATGATGATCGGCGCGCTCCTTGGCGGTGCGGATGAGGCGCAGTTACAGACCGTGGAACACATGGCGGCCTGCGTGGGCAAGGCGTTCCAGATCCAGGACGACATTCTGGACCTGGTGGGTGACCAGGCGCTGCTTGGCAAGCCGGTGCTCAGTGATGAGAAAAATCATAAAACGACCTATGTTTCTCTTTACGGCATGGAGAAGGCGAAAGAGGACGTAGAGCGTCTGTCGGAAGAGGCGGTGAAGGATCTGGAGCAGCTTCCGGGAGACCATGAATTTCTGCACCAGCTGATTTTAAAGCTGGTGACCAGACAAAAATAGGAGATCAATGTTTGGCAGGTCTGCAAACCTGCCAAACAGATACAATAAGAGGTCAATATGTTAGAAAAGATAAATGGGCCGAAAGATATCAAGGCCCTTAGCTGGGAAGATCTGGATGTGCTTGGCCAGGAGATCCGGCAGTTTCTGATCGAGAAGATCAGCGCCACAGGAGGCCATCTGGCGTCCAATTTAGGCGTGGTAGAGCTGACTATGGCGATTTACCGGACTTTTGATCTGCCGGAGGACAAGGTGATCTGGGATGTGGGACATCAGGCGTACACCCACAAGATTCTCAGCGGAAGAAAAGATTTTGATGATTTAAGACAATTTGGCGGCATCAGCGGCTTTCCGAAGCGGGCAGAAAGTCCCTGTGACAGTTTTAATACCGGACATAGTTCAACTTCCATTTCCGCAGGGCTTGGCATGGCCCTTGGACGGGATCTGCGGGGTGAGGATTACCATGTGATTTCCATTATTGGCGATGGAGCCCTGACTGGCGGTATGGCCTATGAGGCGTTGAATAATGCAGCCAGGATCAATAAGAATTTCATTATTATATTAAATGACAACAACATGTCCATTTCTGAAAATGTAGGCGGCATGTCCAAATATTTAAGCGGAATCCGTACTGGAGCCGGATATAATGATCTGAAACGCCAGATTACCGATCTGTTGGAGAAGATTCCGGTGGCAGGTCCGCGGATGATCCGCCGGATCAGCATGTTAAAGCAGGGCTTAAAGCAGCTTCTGATTCCAGGAATGCTGTTTGAAGACATGGGGATCACGTATTTAGGTCCGGTGGATGGACACGATGTGAAACAGCTTTCTCGTGTATTAAATGAGGCAAAGCGGCTGGATCATGCAGTGTTAGTCCATGTGCTGACGAAGAAAGGAAAGGGATACGCCCCGGCGGAGAAGAATCCTTCTGCGTTCCATGGGGTGAATCCATTTGATATTACTACAGGAAAGCCGAAGAAGGCGAAGACTGCGCCAAGTTATACGGATATTTTTTCTAAGAAATTAGTGGAGCTGGCGGGTAAAGATAAGCGGATCGTAGCGATTACAGCGGCCATGCCAGATGGCACGGGTCTGACTCGGTTTAAGAAGGAATTTCCAGACCGTTTCTTTGATGTGGGAATCGCGGAGCAGCATGCAGTCACCAGCGCGGCTGGTATGGCGGCGGCTGGCATGAGACCGGTGGTTGCAGTTTATTCTTCTTTTCTACAGAGAGGCTTTGACCAGGTACTCCATGATGTGTGTATCCAGAATCTTCCGGTGGTATTTGCGGTGGATAGAGCCGGGCTGGTTGGCAGTGACGGGGAGACCCATCAGGGCATTTTCGATCTGTCTTATTTGACCTGTATTCCGAATATGGCAGTGCTGGCACCAAAGAACCGCTGGGAACTGGAACAGGAACTGGAGTTTGCCTTCCAGTATCCAGGGCCTATCGCCATCCGTTATCCGAGAGGAGAGAGCTACCAGGGACTGGAAGAGTATCAGGCTCCGGTGGAATTCCGCAGGGGAGAACTGATCTCTGAGGGCGAAGGCATTGCCCTGCTGGCGGTTGGAAGCATGGTCAGCACAGCGGAACATATCCGGGACAAGTTAAAGGAAGAGGGATATGACCTGACCCTTGCCAATGGACGGTTTATCAAGCCTATTGATGTGAAATTAGTGGACCGCTTAGCGGCGACCCATGATTGTATCGTGACGCTGGAGGAGAATGTCCTTCAGGGCGGTTTTGGCCTTCAGGTCACTTCTTATGTACACAAGCATTACCCGAATGTCCGGGTGTTAAATATCGCGCTGCCGGATGCTTATGTGGAGCATGGCAATGTCTCCCTTTTGAGGGAAGCGCTTGGAATCGACAGTGATTCGATTATCCGCAGGATGCGGAAGGAAGGGTTCTTAAAAGGATGAAAGAAAGACTGGATGTACTTTTAGTAAACCGGAATCTGGCGGAGTCCAGAGAGAAGGCGAAGGCCATTATCATGTCCGGAATCGTGTATGTGGACGGCCAGAAGGAAGACAAGGCCGGAACCATGTTTGAGGATACGGTATCTGTAGAAGTTCGTGGCCATACCCTGGCTTATGTGAGCCGCGGCGGTTTAAAACTGGAGAAAGCCATGACCCATTTTGGGGTAACGTTAAATGGCAAGATCTGCATGGACGTAGGCGCTTCCACAGGCGGATTTACCGACTGCATGCTGCAGAACGGCGCAGTGAAGGTGTATTCTGTGGATGTGGGACACGGCCAGCTGGCTTGGAAGTTACGTAATGACGAGCGGGTGGTCTGTATGGAAAAGACCAACATCCGCTACGTGACGCCGGAGGATATTCCGGACCGGATCCAGTTTGCGTCCATTGATGTGTCTTTCATTTCCCTGACTAAGGTTTTAGGGCCGGTGAGGGAACTTCTGACGGATGACGGACAGATCGTGTGTCTGATCAAACCGCAGTTTGAGGCAGGAAGAGAAAAGGTTGGCAAAAAAGGCGTTGTCCGGGAGAAGAGTACCCATTTAGAGGTAATCGAGGCAGTGATCGCATTTGCAAAGAGCATTGGATTTGGTATTCTGAACCTGGAATTCTCTCCAATCAAAGGACCGGAGGGCAATATTGAGTATCTGCTGTATCTGCAGAACCATCCAGAACAGGCAGATGTGGAAGGCGCGGAGATCGATCCAAAGGCGATCGTGGATGAGGCTCATAATACGTTATAGGAGTTTTGATGAAACATTTTTATATTATTCTGAATCCGTATAAAAGCGGAGCCGTGGAGATGGCGGAGAAGATCAGCCAGTACCTGGAAAGCCGGGGCTGTGTCTGCGACATGCCGGAGAAAATGGAGAAATCCGCAGGCGACCACACCGGTTATCGTTACACAGATTCCAGCATGGTTCCGGAGGATGTGGAGTGCGTGATCACCCTGGGCGGCGATGGAACCCTGATCCAGGCGGCCAGAGACTTAGCGGGACGGAAGATTCCCATGCTTGGCATCAATATGGGAACCTTAGGATATCTGACCCAGGTAAGCGGCCAGGAAGAGATCATTCCGAGGTTAGAGGAGCTGATCCATGGACAGTTCCAGCTGGAACACCGGATGATGCTGCAGGGCACGGTTGTGAGAAATGGAACATTCATAGCCAAAGAACTGGCGTTAAATGAGATCGTTGTGGCAAGACGGGAGATGCTGCGCCTCTTACGTTTAAATATCCGGGTCAATGGGGAATTTCTGATCCAGTATCATGCGGACGGGGTGATCGTGGGAACGCCTACGGGATCTACCGGGTATAATTTATCCGCAGGAGGCCCCATTGTGGAGCCTACCGCCCGGATGACCATTCTGACGCCGGTTTCCGCCCATTCGCTGAATGGAAGAAGTGTGGTGCTGTCCTCGGAGGACCAGATCGAGATCGAGGTCATGGGCCATGTGCAGGACGGACAGTCGGCGGTATTTGACGGTGATTCCTATGTGACGCTGGAGGTTGGCGACCGGATCTTAGTGGAGCGGTCAGAAATAGAAACCATATTGGTGAAGCTGAATGCGGGTTCATTCCTTGATAACCTGCGCAGTAAGCTGGCAGGAATTTAAAGGGGGTAAAACGTGAAGGTAGACAGACATGCCAAGATCGTAGAACTGATTGGAAAATATGAGATCGAGACACAGGAAGAATTGGCGGAGTACTTAACCAAAGCCGGTTACCAGGTTACCCAGGCGACTGTGTCCAGGGATATCCGGGAGCTGAAGCTGTCCAAGGTCCAGGCGGAGAGCGGAAAGCAACGGTATGTGGTGTTCCAGAGCCAGGAGGGGTTAAGCGACAAATATATCCGCATTTTGAGAGATGGTTTTCTTTCTATGGATATGGCCCAGAATATCCTGGTGATCAAGACCGTGTCCGGTATGGCCATGGCAGTTGCCGCGGCGCTGGACGCCATTCATTTCCATGAGATCGTAGGCTGTATCGCGGGAGATGATACCATTATGTGTGCGGTACGGAGCGTGGACGATACGATCCTGGTGATGGATAAACTGCGGAAACTGATCGCAGGCTGATGAAAATTAGAATGAAAGTGCTTTTCTGGATACAGTGGTGAAGAATTCACGGCTGGTCGCAGAAAAATACAAACAAATGTTCACTTTATATTCGAACATATGTTTACATATGATAAGGTTTGTGCTATACTATCGATAGAGAAAAAGGTCGGTAGCTGTTTTTGACGTCTATTTTTGATGTTCATCGTTACTGGCAGATTGATGACAAAAACCAGACATCGAATATGGAGGAGCAAGTATGCTGCTTAATTTGCAGGTAAAGAATCTGGCCCTCATTGAAAAGGCGGAAGTGTCCTTTTCGGAGGGCTTAAATATTTTAACCGGTGAGACCGGTGCAGGTAAATCCATCATTATCGGATCTGTCAATATGGCTCTGGGCGGAAAGACCTCCAGGGATATGATCCGACAGGGGGCGGATTATGCCTATGTGGAGTTAGTCTTTTCTGTTGACGATCCGGCGAAGAGAAAGCGTCTGGAAGAACTGGATGTGGATCTGCCGGAGGACGGAACCTTAATCATTTCTAAAAAGATCATGCCCACCAGAAGTCTCAGCAAGATCAATGATGAGACCGTGACTTCCGGGCGTCTGAAAGAGATCACCAGCTTACTGATTGATATCCATGGCCAGCATGAACATCAGTCACTGTTATACAAATCCAAGCATCTTCAGATCCTGGATGCCTACGCCAGATCCCAGACCCATCCGCTGAAAGAGAAGATTTCTGTGGTCTACCATCAGTACCAGGGCATCTTAAAGGCGTTAGAGGAGATGAACCAGGATCAGGAGAGCCGGTTAAGAGAGGCAGATTTTCTGCGCTATGAGATCGAAGAACTGGAGAATGCCGGTCTGAAGGAGGGAGAGGAGGAAGAACTGACAGCATCCTACCGCAGGCTTTCCCATTCCCAGAAGATCATGGAGTATTTATCTGGTGCTTACCAGGCCATTGACGGGGAACAGATCGGACGGGCATTACATGATGTGACTCAGGCAGCGGAGTATGACGAGACCGTTGCAGGGATCCGGGACCAGTTGTTTGATGCGGAAT
>CAKRWX010000008.1 GCA_934418055.1 uncultured Lachnospiraceae bacterium | reverse complement strand
TCGTAGTTCATATACCCATATAAAAAGCGAAGTCCCACCGTGGTACGCATCGTTGAGAGGCGTGGTGGGATTTGTTACTGCAAAAATACGCTTTTTATCGGAAACTCCAAACTTTTTCTTGGAAATCTACGTATCAAGCATAGGAATTAACACATCCATATTGTTACCTATATAATATAGGCAAACGCCCAACTTCTTGATATTCAATCAAAGTCCAATTTAGAGCGAGTTAGTCGTTTAAACGCTCTTTTTCCGGCCTCTCTTTATCGAAGTCTTATCTCATTTTTCCTGTGACAATCTCATTCAGCAGGAAGTCATATACATATCTCGGACTTTGATAATACAGTGCGGACTTATCATCCATCAGCCTTTGGTAGGTCTCCGAGTTTATCACCGTGTCAAGCGCGTCACCCATCGCCGAAGCCTTACCGTCCTCTATTAGTAACAGGGCAAGTTTGGCGACCATATCATATTGATATAGTTTCATACTATGCCTCCTCCCATTTTATGGCAATATTCTGTTATATCCTCCACAGCAGATGGAAACGACTGTGTATGCAGATAATCATAATGTCTGTCGGCAAAGCTGATGCCTTTATAGCGTTTCAGGTAGTTGAAAGCCTGTTTGAAGCTCAGCCCATAGCGTTTCCCAAATTCAATGATGAATATCACTGTCCATTCCATTTTGTCCTTTATATCGTATTCCATAAGGCATTTTCCCTTTAAGATGAATATTTTTCACGCTTGAACAGCAATCTGTCCTGTGTGTTGCTACATCGCTTATCAAGCGTTGCTTGTCCCACAGACAAAAATAATGATTTATTGCGACATTCCACTATAAATGGCAAAATACAGCATTTAATAAGTTTTTTTTAGCGCAATGATCTAAACGCGGCCGTCGGCGTAAATTTTCACGGGCAACGGCGTGAAAAACCACGGGCAACGAAATTTATAACGACGGGCAACAAAATTTAGAGCAACGGGCAACGAATTTTGGAGCAATGGGCGACGCAATTTAGAGCAACGGACAACGTACTTTTTTTCGAAGAACAGACAGCGTGATTTAGTGCAACGGACATCGTGGATTTCTGAGCAACAGATATCGTAAATTTTTGGTGCAACGGACATCGAAATATTTACACAAACCTTATTTGTATCTCGAAAACGTGAGCATATTTAATTTATTCTTTATCCATGCGTATATATATATACGCATTGGAATAAATAATAAATTCCATATCTGATAGCTGGGCAACTTCCAAAACCATTTATTTTTTACAATAAGGTTACTGTAAAGTAAATAAAAAAATAAAAAACCGAATGTTTCTCTAATCGCGGGTTAGAGCTTGATTAGAGCAACCTCGGAGTAACCTCGGAGACATTGCTTCGCAAAATCAAGCAACGGGTACTGATAGCCCAGCAAAGGGCGATTTATGCTGCCAATGAAGAAATGCTCAGGATGTATTGGGATATTGGCGGCATGTTGCAGCAAAGTCGGGATGCAGACGGTTGGGGCAAGAAAACCTTGCAACGGCTGGCAGCGGACTTGAAGAACGATTATTCCGAAATAAAAGGATTTACTGTACGTAACATGCAATATATGGTGCAGTTTTTCAATGAGTATAATCAGGAACTTACGATGATAAAAAGGGCAGTTTCTCCAATTGCGAAATCAGTGATTTCGCAATTGGATGAATATAATTTCACCCTCCCTATCAAGCATTTGGATTGGACGCACAATCTTGTATTGATAAAGCAGGTCAAAGATATTCGTGCACGCTATTGGTATATGGTACAGAGCATTACCAATCACTGGACGACACGCTATCTGCAAGAAGCCATCAAACTTGATGATTATGGCAAGCATGGGGCATTGGCTAACAATTTCACAGAAACCCTGCCTGTTCCGGAAGCAAATGATGTGAAATCAATGCTCAAAGACCCATATATATTCGATATGCTGACTTTCACAGAGCAATACAATGAGCGTGACGTGGAAATCGGTTTGGTAAAACATGTGGAGAAATTCCTTGTAGAAATGGGGGCGGGATTTGCTTTCATGGGACGGCAGTATCACATAGAGGTGTCAGGTGATGATTATTATATTGACATACTGATGTACAATGCATTTCTGCATCGTTACCTGGTAATTGAGTTAAAAGATACGGAGTTTATTCCGGAGTATATCGGCAAACTGAATTTCTACTGCTCTGCCGTAGATGATATTCTTTGCCGAGAGGGAGACAACCGGACTATCGGACTGTTGCTTTGCAAGAGTAAAGACCGTATCAAGGCAGAATATGCCTTGCGTGATATTCAGAAGCCTATTGGAATTTCCGATTATGAATTAGGACAAGCCTTGCCTAAAGATTTCCGAGGAAGTTTGCCTACTATTGAAGAAATTGAGAAAGAGTTGGAATCTGACAGGCAATGAACAAAACTAAAAGTGATACTGAGAAAGGGTGTACTTTTTGTAAGCAGACTTCCCTATTGGCACAGGTTGCATGGGCAAAGTCCACTCTGAACAAGGATGTTCATACACAAACCATGCTGATGGCAAGGCAACAGAAAATAGAAAAACTATTTGAAGAGGATTTTCGGGTGACGCAATGACGAAGTCAGGTGACTTGGCAACTCACAAGCTTGCGGCTTGGAAGCCTTTCTCAAGCGGTGAAAACAGTCTTTTTTCATGCTAAAAGCCCCGCAGGGAAAGGGTTATCCTTCCTTGCGGGGCCTTTGCTATCGGTTATCTCAACCGAACTATTATGTTCGGAGAGATACTTTCTCGTTTAATCGGTTACCCTAAACTTGGCTTCCAACACCTTAGTACCGCTGGTGTATCTCAACGTATAGGTATCATTAACCGCAGTAGCCGTTGAAATCGTAGGAGCTACACTTGTTGAGGTTGTAATCGTGAAGTCAGTTGTCTTTTCAATATTAGAGCTGTCAAAGATCTTCAATTCGCCTGATGTTGCGAATGTATCAGTTGTTCCATGTGTTTTGTACGCATTGACTGTAATTGAAGTAGGAGTGCTCGCACCCTTGCTAAGAGTAGATGCGCTCAATGTCAGGTAATAGTTAAATGTACCGTCTGTGATTTCATGCTCTGTAGTAGCTCCAGTTTCGTAGTCCGCAACCGTACAGCCATCGAACACGATAGGATAGAGAGCCTTATCGGTATCGGGTGTTGGATTATCAGGATTGATTGGTTTGCTCGGGTCTGTTGAACCATTGCTGTTCTTCGTAATCTTGAAGATGTAGGTGTATGCCTTATTGCACTCCCATTTGCACTTATCAGCAGGGACGAACACTGTAGCATCATTAACCGTTATCTTCTCGTCTGTATCAGATATCAACTTATAGGTAACGTGGAAGGTGAAACCAACATCTTTCAAATCAGCGTCAGTTCCCGCTGCAAACGCGAACTCATTCTTCGGAATCGCATAATAGGTAGTGGGAGATTCAGATGCAGTACCCGATGTTGTTCCAATCGGATTCGCTGTAGGAGCTGCGAATGTTAAACATTTATCTGATTGATTAATTGCCGTTGTTTTCCAATCGCTGGGAGTGGCATCAAGAGTTGTTTCATCAAAAGTGATTGTCACACCCGTTTTAGTCATCAACTTACCTTCAGAATAGGTATATGGGGCGGCAGTTCCAGTTCTCTTGGCGGGTTTTGCATAAACACCCTTGTAAGCGTTGCTTAAATCCAAGATCTGCACATTATAACCTGCGATGTCTTCGTAGAACTTGATGTTAATCTTTGAATTCAGGCGTTTGAATACCAAAGACACATCCTTGCCATAATCCTCAGATTTCACCTGTTTTGCCGTACACATATACTCATTGTCGGTAGGTTTGTACCCTGCTTCGATAGAGCCATCGGGGAAGGTCATGGTCTTAGTGTTATTAACAAAGGAGACCTCCGTGGAAGTTGCGGTTTTATTCACATACGGAGCATACGCATAGAAGTTGGTTGTTGCAGCAGACAAGTCCCAATAGCGGAGATACTGGTTAGCAATGTTTGACATATACGGTGTCTGATCATTCTTATAATACCCCTCTGAACCATCATACGTATAATCCGATGAACCCAGGTTCTCATACGCCCACTGAGATTTGCCGTTTGCTGCACTTGCTGTCGCATCGCCCCATGTGGTCTGCGTAGAAGCATTCATCTTGTAGCCGTTGATAGCATCTCCAAAACCTACCAGATAGTTAGCCATGATTGCATGGTCAGCATCAGAACTCTTATATCCCCACACACCAAAGTTGTAGTGGCCTTGGGATTGCAAGGTTTGGGCGGCCTTGGTAGTGGTCATATTCTTCTTGGCCATCTGGAAGCCGATGGCGTTGCTCAGGGTCTCGACCTGCTCCTTGTTCGGGCCGAGGTCGATGTCGTTCGTGCAGGCTGTCAGCGCCGCACACGCTAAAATTAGTACTTTTTTCATGTCGTTTATTTATTTAGTTGTTACACATAATTTCCACGGATAACCGGCTTTATGTTTAATCTAAAAGACATGAAAATTTTCACTTCATTGGGTCATGGCAGCAACCTTTGCGTTTGTGTTATTCGTATACTATTTTAATTCTTTTCAAAAGGGCAATGATGACGTTTCAAACGTTTTGGCTTACAAAGAAAGCACCAAATCTGCCAACAGAACAGCCGTTTCCGATTCGTCTTTCGGTGCATCTTTCGGTTTCCATGCCACGACGAACCGTACGGAAGCGGACTTCACCCGGTAGTTCCTTGCTTCCCATTCCGACAATGTGGCTTGCATCTTTTGCGACAACTTCGCTACGGGGGTATGGGTTGATGGGGCGAATAAGAAGAAATCGCTGTACGTCAGCGAATCTCCGCCTCTTAATGCCAAAATTTCGCGTTTCCGCTCTTTGAAGAAATCTAAGTAGACATCTTTGTGGGAGAGCTGAAGGATGATTTCTCCGGGCATGGCATACGGTTGCGGGTCGGTGAAATGTTGGTCAGCACTCAGATGATTAAAACAATTGCCGTTCGTGTGTATAAACAGCCGGTTCTTGGCGCGGGTCATACCCACGTAGTAGCGGCGCATCTGACGGGCGTCTTTTGAATAGTTGTCGGAGATGAGCATATATACATCGTCGAACTCTCGGCCTTTGGCTTTATGAATGGTTGAGACTACAACGTCGGCTTTGTCTAAATCGCAGAAATCTTCTACGGATGATTCGAACACGAACTCTTTGAAGTCGCAGAAGTATTTGGCTTGATTGGTTTGTTCGAATTGCTTCACGCAACGTTTCACATACACCAAGCTCGAACTCCTTTCATAAGTAATCATTGTCGCTCGTTTGGCTTCTTCCCACAAGTCTTCCGGAATCAGGGGAGAGCTTATCCGCATGTCTATATATCGCAGGAAATACCTCATTTCGGCCATATTCCAAAAGCGTAGCCCATCCATCGACTGAATCAGTTTGCTGTTGATGCCCTGTTTTCGCAAGAGCGCCATCAGGATGACAGCTTCCTCGTTTGTCTGGGTGAGCACACACGAAGTGCCTTTCTCCTTATGTCGGATCAGGCAGTCGACAAGCGGCTGGTACATATACTTAGATTGGTAGTGTGTCACTTCCACCCGGCCCGCTTCTTCCCGCATCGAGGTGATGGGTGTGCTTTTCATTCTTTTATCGATCGCTTTCAGGAATCCGTTGGCAAAGCTTACCGTATGTTGAGCGCTGCGGTAGTTCTCGGTCATTTCGATGAATTTGCTTCCGCTTTCTTGCGTCAGTCGATACATGTTGCTGGAATCGGAGCCACGAAACTCGTAGATGTTTTGGTCGTCATCTCCTACGGCTATCACACGCATTTCCTCGTTGTTGTTCATCAGAGCCTTTACCAAGTTATATTCATCTACTCCCATATCTTGAGCTTCGTCTATCACCAACACGGTCTTGCCGATCTTGTTTGGCTCCACCTCTCCTTGGCTTATCATTTCGGCTGCTTTTTCGACGATATTCTTGGCATCTTCCAAATTGCCTATTCGTCCCAGCAGGTCGAAACAATAAGAGTGAAATGTCTTTATTTCCACAAAATGGGCTGCATTGCCAATCAGTTCCATAAGTCGCTGCTTGAACTCCGTGGCCGCTGCCCTTGAGAATGTCAGCATCAAGAGTTGTTCGTGTTTTACATCTTCGAGCAACAGCAGTGAGGCGAGTTTATGAACCAGTACGCGTGTCTTCCCGCTTCCCGGGCCGGCGGCTACTACAATGCAGCGCGAGTCTTTGTCGGAAATAATCTCCATTTGTCGTTTGGAAAGCTGTCCGAACAGTTGGCTGTATTTTTGAGGTGTCAGGTTGCGCTGTATTTCGTTCAAGCGGTCTCCTTTGAAATATTTTGCGATAAATTTCCGATAGTCCATTTGGAAATAATCCTGAACGTATTTCAGGGCGGCATTGTAGTCTTTTACCATCAGATTGGCGTATTCGCCTACGATATGCACCTGCTGGATTTTCTGTTTGTAAAATTCGTTGAGCATCCGATAGTCGTCTTGCTTATACCTCGACTTATTATCTTTCACTCTTTGGATGTTCATGGCATTGTAAAGCACCAAGAAGCCGCCTTCGAGTTTGAGCGCACCGATTTTCGACAGGTATAGGAGTGCTTCTTCCACGTCTTCCAGCTGGATGTCATCCAGATTGCCGAAAAGAGATTGGTTGCCTGCTTTTATCCGGTTCAGAAGTTCTACTACGGAGAACTGGATGGCAGTGCCAGACGAACCCTCTCGTGCTGTTTCTGCGGCAATCTTATATAGCCATTCGATGGCGAAGCGGCTAATTTCCAGTCGTTTCTCAAAACGTCTGATGGTTGTTTCCAAATCAGTTTGACGGGTTATTTCCATGTTATGTGCCGCGTCTTCTTTCTTGCGGGTATAGCCTTTGACGGTGAGAAAATACAGCAGCGTCCGAATATCTTTTTCCTTGGATGAGTTGATGCCGTCGTTCGCAGCGTTTTCGTTTAGTTGCTTGCACGATATTCGCAAAGACTCGTCGGGGATGTGGTTGAGGATGTATTGTTCGAGTCTGGCAAAACGTTCGAGGAGAGTTTGCGACTTCCGTTCGGAGTCGCCTGCATCCAGCAGATAGGCGGATATGTCTTTGGTGTCTGCCAGTATGCCTTCCTGCCGCATTCGTTCTACGACGGATATCACTTCCCTCTTGCTCAATCCCAATATGTCCGCCAAGTAATCGATGCGCGATTCCGCTTCCGAATCCTGGGCTTTGGCAATGTGCTTTTGGGAAATCAGCGATTTGATGATTCTGACAGCCTTTTCTATTTCGTCGCTACCGAAGAGCAGCGATGCGGATATGCGTTGCCGGGCTTCGTCCATGTTTTTCACCGTGATGCCTGTTGCATATACGTGCGGCACATTGTTCCCCCTAACCAGGTATCCGCTTTGTTCGAGTGCTGCCAACGCTGTTCGTACACGGGTTTCGATGTCGGACACCGAATCGTCCCAGCCAGCTTGCCGGGCAATCTCCAGTGCGGAGCAACTGATATTCATGCGTTGCTTGGTAAGGTTTTTGATGGCTTTCCACACTTGCTGTATCTCGCTGATGCTGAGTTTTGTCTGGTTCAGCAGCATGAAATGCTTGTCTAAATCGTTGTCGCTATACAGCACGTAGCAGCGTGCGCTGAGGTTGGGGTCGCGTCCGGCTCTGCCTGCCTCTTGAACATAGTTCTCCAACGAATCGGATATATCATAATGTATCACAAGCCCCACGTCTTTCTTGTCGACTCCCATGCCGAATGCCGACGTGGCTACAATGATGTGCACTTGGTCGTTCATGAAGGCGTCTTGGTTGGCTGTCTTTTCTTCGGATTCCATCTTTCCGTTGAACGGAAGGGCTTTGTAGCCGTCGCGGGTCAGCTTGACAGCCAGCTCTTTCGTCCGTTTTGTACGCGACACGTAGATGATGGTCGGGCAGTCTGATTCAGCGATAAGGGCTCTTAGTCTTAGATATTTTTCATGGTCGCTATCGGTATGTATGACCGAATAGTGCAGGTTTGTTCGTGAAGCTTTCGATGCGAACAGCTCTAGGTCTAAGTCTACGGTCTGTTTGAAGTAATCGCATATATCCTGTATGACTTTCGGTTTTGCCGTAGCTGTAAAACAAGATACAGGTATCGGGTTCTTGCATTTTTTCTTTTGCTGGTATTCCCGGATGAATCGGCCTATGTAGAGGTAGTCGACTCTGAAGTCCTGTCCCCACGACGAAAAGCAATGCGCCTCGTCTATCACAAACCTCACGACGTGGCGCTCCATCAATATGCTTTCGATGGTTTTTGAGCGAAGCATTTCGGGGGAGATGTACAGCAGCGAGACATCTCCGTCATGCACCCTTTGTATGGACAATGCCCTTGTGATGGGGTCTAACATGCCGTTGATGGTTACGGCATCCGTGATGCCTTTGTCGGAAAGGGTGTCTATCTGGTCTTTCATGAGCGATTGCAAGGGCGAGATGACCACCGTAAGTCCATGCACGGCATGTCCAGCCATGAGCGCCGGCAGTTGGAACGTGAGCGACTTGCCGCCACCGGTGGGAAATATAGCCAACAGCGATTTGCCTTCCACCGCTGCTTGTGCCGCCTGCTCTTGTAGTGGCTCGCCTTCGTAGGTCCGAAATTGCGCATAGCCGAAAAAGGTTTTCAGGTTGTGGAGTGTGTCCAGTTGTGTGTTACAGTAGTCGCAACCCTCCTTGCAGCGGGTGTGGCGTAGCCGCCTTATGGCATGTTCCACTTCGGGATAGTTGTGAAGCACCCATCCGGGAGTGACGGAGCGGTAATCGGTCGTGTCAATCAGCGCCAGTGCGTATGCCAATTCGCATGGATATTGTTCGATGAGCTGGTTGAGGTCGGCGTGCTGGCAGATTTTTCCTACGTACTGCTGCTTTATCAGTTCGGGCAGTCCTTGAGGGATGTATTCGGCGCCAACCATGTGGAGAAATCCTTCAAACTCTTTCTTGCCTTTTAACAACGATGCAAACAGTTTGCGCTTTTCATCGGGCAGTGAGCGCCAGCATTCTATCTCATTCAGTAACAATGTTTGGGCTTTTTCGCAGTCGTTCACCGGATTGTTCAGTTGCTCGCTCATCAGTTTGTCGTTTTTCACCAGTTTGTGGTAGGGGCGTTCGGGAAACAGCAAGGGCGAGACATACAGGGTGTCGACCAGTATCCAGCGGCATTCGCCGTCAGCAAACAGGTATTTTGCATCGTGATGGATAATGTTGTGCCCGCAGACGTAGTCTGTGTTGTGCAGAAAATCGAGCAGCTCCTTTTTGGAGGCATTATGATAGATGGCACCGTCTGGACGGAGCGCTCCTATATCATGGATTTTATGGTCGTTTAGGCCGACTTCCACATCCACCATGGCATAGTTTGGGGCATTACGCGACACGGATGCTGCCTCTTCATCGACGGCGTTGCCCATACTCTTTGTCTGTTTACTTCTTATGAGTTTGCTCCATATTGACATATATCCTATATACGATAAACCATTTAAAAAATTGCATTATGGCTATATATTTATAATATTTCCAACGCAATGGCGGCGCAAGCCTCTGGGGGCTTTCATGTTTGCTATACGTTAAAGAGGGAAGGGGGCTTCCCCGCCTTTAGTTGGCGATGGGAAGCCGCTCCCAAAGCCATTCGGGAAGGAGCCGCCAGAAGAAGACGAGCAGGGCGTAGCGCCAGTCGATGATGGCTCGGCGCTGGCGGCGGTCGATGGACCGCACGATCAGGCGGGCGGCATATCGGGGCGAGAGACACATGGGATAGCGCAATCCGTCGTTGAGCAGGGCGGTCTTTACGAAGCCCGGGCGGATGTCGGTGAAGGTGATGGGGCGCCGCTCGATGCGGCTCAGCTGAGCCAAGGCGTCGAGGTAGGTGTTCTGAAAACGTTTCGTCGCGGAGTAGGCCGGAGCTACGCCCAAGCCCTTGGTGCCTGCGATGGAGCTTATGGCGGCGATGTGGCCGCCTCCGTGGCCTGAGAAATAGTGGTAGGCGGCGAGCACCATCCGTGTGAACCCCTCGACGTTGGTCTGGAGGGTGCGCATCTCGATCTCGGCGGTGAGGCAACGGTTCTGATGGCCGATGCCGGCGCAAAGCAGAAAGATGTCCATGCCGCCCATCCGCTCGATCAACGCCATGAGCTGCTCGGGGGCCGCCTGGCTGGTGACGTCGATATATTGCGTGAACACTTGCCGCGGCGCCTTGGCCCGCAAAGTCTCCAGCCGCTCCGTGCGTCGGCCGGCCACGCCCACTTGATAACCCTTCTCTATATAGAGCGAGGCTACCTCGTAGCCTATGCCCGAGGTAGCCCCAACGATTACGATCCGTTTGTTTGTTTCGTTCATACGATGGAAAAAATGTGAGTCCGACTGGTGTTACTTCTTCTTCTTCACCCACCATCCCATGCGCCAAGCAAGCAGGAGGATCAGGCCGGAGAGGGCGATGCAGGCCAGCGAGAGCCATAGGCCATAGCCGTTGAAGAAGAGGATCGGCACGAAGGTGATCAGCAAGATCTCGATCGGGGCGATAGGCAGGTAGGCCATGGCGTAGTCGTCCATCGCCTTGCTATACAGCTTCGGGTCGACAATGCGCAGCAGGGCGATGCCCATGGCCATCGTGCCCGTCCACCAGCCCCAGGCGAAGATGGTGCGCTCGAACCAGTAGTTGTGGCAAAGGTGCCTTCCGAAATAGAAGGTGATGGCGAAGACGATCAGGGCGCCGCAGAGGAGCAGCACGATCAGCGGAACGGCATATTTCACGATGACTCCCAGCTTGATGGAGGCCACGCCGCAGGCCACGAGCATATCCGTGAAGGCGCTGCTGAGGCGTTGCGTGGTTTGCGGGTTGATGTAGCGAGAGACCTTCGTCAGGTCGCATCCCTTCTTGAGGGCGAGGCCGATCACGAAGGCGCAGCTGAAGACGGGCAGCTCCAGTTGCGGATAGTATTGCTTCACGCCTTCGCTGACCAGGTAGCCGCAGAAGGCCACCACGCAGACCAGCGCCATGTGGAAGGTGAGCGAGTCGATCGAGATGGAGGAGGTGGTGGCCTGTCCGATCGAGTCGCGCTTATCCTCGGGCAAGAGGCCGCTGCGAAGCTCCTCGGGCAGGTCGTCGAAGTCGGCGATGAAGGCCGTTTGCTTATGCTTGGCTGCCCACTTCACCATGAGCAGGCCGCCTATGATGGCAAACACTACGCCCGCCGTGGCCGTTGTCATGCCCAGGCTGCGCGCCTCATCCCATCCGAGGCGTTCGAAGGCTGCACCGATGGCCGCCGCCGTGCCGTGGCCGCCATAGAAGCCGGTGGAGAGCATGATGCCGAAGGCGTCGTTAAGGCTGGGCCAAATCAGCTTGATGACGAAGAGGCCGAAGAGCCCCATCGCTCCCCACTGCAGCAACATGCCTATTTGCGCGTAGGCCCACATCGGACCGACCCGGTGGGCAATCTCCTTCATCGACACGTCGGGCGAGGAGAGGGGCAGCGCTCCAAACACCAAGGCGATCAGGATGGCCGCATAGGTGCCGAGCTCGCCCGAGAGGGGAATCCAGCCTAACCCGTTGGGGCCGAAGGCCAATCCGATGAGGCCGGCTATCAAGCTGGGCGGTATGAAGAGCTGCTGGATGAATTTTACTTTTACGCGAATCACTTTGCCTATTAGCAATAGGAGTGAGATGAAGCCAAGATCTGTGAAGAGCGTCCAAGGCGTGAAGTGTGTTAGATCAATCATGATATTAATATTTCCTTTTGTTGGTTTAACCTTAGTATTGCGCAAATATAGATTATTTATTTGAGAAAACCGAACCTTTTTGCCACATGATTGAAAAATGTATTTATCTTTGCCGCAAATTTGATTGGATAGATGGGTACACTACTAAGTCACACCAAGCGCAATCACTGGCGCGCGAAGACGTTCGCCTTTCACTAACCTTTTCCCCTTTCCTATCCACCCCCTTTTTTTAGATTACAGATTGTTTAGTTTTAAAATCATATACATATATTATATAGATGTTATGCAAACATTGAAGAAAGCGACATTGATTCTTGATGACGGCACACGCTTCGAGGGACGCTCTTTTGGCTATGAGCGCCCTGTCGCGGGTGAGGTTGTTTTTAACACCGCCATGACGGGCTATCCCGAGAGCTTGACCGACCCCTCTTACGCGGGTCAGCTGATGGTCTTGACCTATCCGCTGGTGGGCAACTATGGAGTGCCTGCCCGCGACATAGCCCCCAATGGCATTTCCACTTTCATGGAGAGCGAGCGGATCCACGCCGAGGCCATTATCGTGAGCGACTACAGCGAGGAATATAGCCACTGGAACGCACAGTGCAGCCTGGGCGACTGGTTGAAGCAGGAGCGGATACCGGGCCTGACGGGCATCGACACCCGTGCGCTGACGAAGAAGCTGCGCGAGCATGGCGTGATGATGGGGCGCATCCTGGTGGATGGAATCGACGAGGAGCCGGCCGAGGCAGCCTATGGCGAGGTGAACTACGTGGATAAGGTCTCTTGCAAGGCGATCATCTGCTACACGCCCGAGGGCGAGAGCCTGACGCAGACTGTCGAGGGCTTCGACTGGGAGAGGGCTTCGGCGCTCAACCAAGCCGGGCGAAAGGCGGTGGTGCTGCTGGATTGCGGCGTGAAGCACAACATCATTCGTTGCCTGCTGCGGCGCGACCTCTTCGTGGTTCGTGTGCCTTGGGACTATGATTTCAACTCGATTCCCTTCGATGGTCTTTTCTTGAGCAACGGGCCGGGCGATCCCGACACCTGCGAGGCGGCCGTCAACAACATCCGCAAGGCCTTGCAAGGCGATAAGCCCATCTGCGGCATCTGCATGGGCAACCAGCTGCTGGCCAAGGCCGGAGGGGCCACGATCTATAAGTTGAAGTATGGCCATCGCAGCCATAACCAGCCGGTGCGCATGGTTGGCACCGAGAAGTGTTTCATCACCAGCCAGAACCATGGCTATGCCGTAGATACCGCCACGCTGGGCGAGGAGTGGGAGCCGCTTTTCGTGAATATGAACGACGACACGAACGAGGGCATTCGCCACAAGACGAAACCTTTCTTCTCGTCGCAGTTCCACCCGGAGGCTTGCAGCGGTCCGCTGGACACGGAGTTTATGTTCGACAAGTTCGCCGCGCTGCTTTAAACCGTTGCTTCCCCCGTCGCCATCGCGCACGGAAGACGGCCGAGCAGGCGTGAGTGGAAAAAAAGGTGTTATCAAGAAAAGAAAAAGAAAGAAATAATGAAAGAAGATATAAAGAAAGTATTGGTCTTGGGCTCGGGCGCCTTGAAGATTGGCGAGGCGGGCGAGTTCGACTATTCAGGCAGCCAGGCGCTGAAGGCCATCAAAGAGGAGGGCATCCAAACCATCCTGATCAACCCCAACATCGCGACCGTGCAGACCTCGGAGGGCGTGGCCGACGCGGTCTATTTCCTTCCCGTCACCCCCTTCTTCGTCGAGAAGGTGATCGAGAAGGAGCGCCCCGATGGCATCCTGTTGGCCTTCGGCGGACAGACGGCCTTGAACTGCGGCGTGGCTCTCTATCAGACGGGCGTGCTACAGAAATATAATGTCAGGGTGCTGGGCACGCCGGTGCAGGCCATCATGGACACGGAGGATCGTGAGCTGTTTGTGCATAAGCTCGACGAGATTGGCGTGAAGACCATCAAGAGTGAGGCGGTGGAGAATGCCGCCGATGCCCGCAAGGCGGCGGCCAAGCTGGGCTATCCCGTGATTGTGCGTGCGGCCTATGCCTTGGGCGGCCTGGGATCGGGTTTCTGCGACAACGAGCAGGAGCTGAACACACTGGTCGAGAAGGCCTTCTCGTTCTCGCCGCAGGTGTTGGTCGAGAAGAGCCTGAAGGGCTGGAAAGAGGTGGAGTATGAGGTCGTGCGCGACCGCTTCGACAACTGCATCACGGTCTGCAACATGGAGAACTTCGATCCGTTGGGCATTCACACGGGCGAGTCGATCGTGATCGCCCCCTCGCAGACACTGAGCAACACCGACTATCATAAGCTGCGCGAGCTGGCCATCCGCATCATCCGCCACATCGGCATCGTGGGTGAGTGCAACGTGCAGTATGCCTACGATCCCGAAAGCGAAGACTATCGTGTGATCGAGGTGAACGCCCGCCTTTCGCGCTCGTCGGCCCTGGCCTCGAAGGCGACAGGCTATCCGTTGGCCTTCGTGGCCGCCAAGCTGGGCTTGGGCTATGGCTTGTTCGACCTGAAGAACTCCGTGACGAAGACCACCAGCGCCTTCTTTGAGCCGGCGTTGGACTATGTGGTCTGCAAGATCCCTCGCTGGGACTTGGGTAAGTTTCATGGCGTAGCGCGCGAGCTGGGCTCCAGCATGAAGTCGGTTGGCGAGGTGATGGCTATCGGACGCACCTTCGAGGAGGCGCTGCAGAAGGGCTTGCGCATGATTGGGCAGGGCATGCATGGCTTCGTAGAGAACAAGGAGCTGGTGATTGCCGACATCGACAAGGCATTGCATGAGCCGACCGACCGCCGCATCTTCGTCATCTCGAAGGCGTTCAGGGCGGGCTACACGGTCGATCAGATTCACGAACTGACCAAGATCGACCGCTGGTTCCTCCAGAAGCTTCACGGCATCATGCAGACCTCCAAGGAGCTGCATGCCTACGACATGAAGGGCATCAAGCGCTGGCGCATCGACCCCGAGCTGATCCGCACGGCCAAGAAGCAGGGCTTCTCCGACTTCCAAATCGCCCGTGCCATCGGCTTGGATGAAGAGCCTGAGAAGGGCTCGATGCTGGTGCGCCAGTTCCGTAAGGAGAAGGGCATCCTGCCAGTGGTGAAGCAGATCGACACCTTGGCGGCTGAGTATCCGGCACAGACCAACTACCTCTACCTGACCTATAGCGGCACGGAGAACGACGTGGCTTACACGGGCGACCATCGCTCGATCGTCGTGTTGGGATCGGGAGCCTACCGCATCGGCAGCTCCGTGGAGTTCGACTGGTGTGGCGTGCAGGCCTTGAACACGATTCGCCGCGAGGGCTATCGCTCCGTGATGATCAACTACAATCCCGAGACTGTCTCGACCGACTATGACATGTGCGACCGCCTCTATTTCGACGAGCTGACTTTCGAGCGGGTGATGGACATCATCGAGCTGGAGGCTCCGCATGGCGTGATTGTCTCGACGGGCGGACAGATCCCCAACAACTTGGCGATGCGCCTCGACGAGCAGCACGTCAACATTCTCGGAACGACCGCCAAGAGCATCGACAACGCCGAAGATCGCGAGAAGTTCTCCGCCATGCTCGACCGCATCGGGGTGGACCAGCCTCGCTGGAAGGAGCTGTCGTCGATGGACGACATCAACGGTTTCGTGGCCGAGGTGGGCTTCCCCGTCTTGGTGCGCCCGAGCTACGTGTTGAGTGGTGCGGCCATGAATGTCTGCTCCAACCAAGAGGAGCTGGAGCGCTTCCTGAAGCTGGCGGCCAACGTCAGCCAGAAGCATCCCGTGGTGGTCAGCCAGTTCATCGAGCATGCCAAGGAGGTGGAAATGGATGCCGTGGCCGATCATGGCGAGATCATCATGTATGCCATCAGCGAGCATATCGAGTTCGCAGGCGTGCACTCGGGTGATGCCACGATTCAGTTCCCCGCACAGAAGCTCTATGTGGAGACCGTGCGCCGCATCAAGCGCATCAGCAAGCAGATCGCCAAGGAACTGAACATCTCAGGTCCGTTCAACATCCAGTATCTGGCCAAGGGCAACGAGATCAAGGTGATTGAGTGTAACCTGCGTGCCAGCCGCTCTTTCCCCTTCGTCAGCAAGGTTTTGAAGATCAACTTTATCGAGCTGGCCACCCGCATTATGCTGGGGCTGAAGGTGGAGAAGCCCAACAAGAACGAGTTCGACCTGGATTATGTGGGCATCAAGGCCTCGCAGTTCTCGTTCAACCGTTTGCAGAAGGCCGACCCGGTGTTGGGTGTCGATATGGCCTCGACAGGCGAGGTGGGCTGCCTGGGCGACGATGTCTCTGAGGCGGTCTTGACCAGCATGCTGGCCGTGGGCCAGCGGGTTCCCGAGAAGAACATCCTGCTCTCGACGGGCACGGCCAAGCAGAAGGTGGCGATGCTCGATGCGGCCAAGCTGTTGGCGACAAAGGGCTACAACCTTTATGCCACGGGCGGCACGCATCGTTTCCTGGCGGAAAACAACATCCCCAGCACCTTGGTGTATTGGCCCAGCGAGGAGGGGCAACCGCAAGCGCTCCAGATGCTGCATGAGAAGCAGATCGACATGGTGGTGAACATCCCTCGCGATCTCTCGGCGGGCGAGCTTGACAATGGCTACAAGATTCGCCGTGCGGCCATCGACCTCAATATCCCGCTTATCACCAACGCCCGGTTGGCCAGCGCTTTCATCACGGCGTTCTGCAAGCTGAGCATCGACGACATTCACATCAAGAGCTGGCAGGAGTTTTCATAACTCGGAAATTCTTCCTATTTTTGTGCCTTGTTAATTAAGAAATCAATAGTATGGATTCAAATACAATCGCACAAAAAATATCCGCGCAAACTTATCCATTGAGCAAACGCTCATTGGATGAGTTGGCCGCCATCTTAGTCCGCAAGGCGCTGAAGAAGGGGGAGGTGTGGCTAAACGAGGGAGAGACCTGCCGAGAGTTGGGCTACGTTGATGAGGGTATGGTGCGCCAGTTCTATTTTAAGAATAAGAAGGAATTGACGGAGCATTTCGCTTGCGAGGATAGCGTGTTTATCTGCATCGAGAGCTTCTTGCGCCAGCAACCCTCCAGCCTGATCGTCGAGGCGTTGGAGCCCACGGTCATCTATGGCATTCCCCACGATCCGCTGCTGGAGCTTTGCTCCGAGAACTTTGAGATCGAGCAGCTCTATCGTGGCCTGTTGGAGAACTCCCTGATCTTGTCGCAGCGCAAGGCCGATTGCCTCCGTTTCGAGTCGGCGGGCGAGCGTTACGCCCGTCTGCTGAAGGAGCAGCCGCAGATTATCCAGCGTGCGCCGCTCTCCTGCATCGCCTCATTCTTGCAGATGACGCCGGAGACGCTGAGCCGCGTGCGTGCTTCGTTGTAAAAGGAAACTATTGATTATAACAAGTAAAGGCAACGATGAAACCCTACGATTGGCTATTCTTCGACCTCGATGGAACGCTGACCGATTCCGGGCTGGGCATCATGCGCTGTGCGGCGCATGCGCTGCGTCATTTCGGCATCGAAGTGAGCGACCTCAATGTGTTGCGCCCCTTCATCGGTCCGCCGCTTGAGGACTCGTTTCAGCAGTTCTATCGCTTCTCGCCCGAGCAGGCCGAGCAGGCCGTGCGTGTCTATCGCGAGCGTTACCGCTCTATCGGTGTCTTCGAAAACGAGGTCTATCCAGGCATCCCCGAATGCCTCGACGCATTGCGTGCGGCAGGCTATCGCTTGGCCCTCGCCACATCCAAGCCGATGGATATGACGGCCATCGTGATGGACCACTTCGACTTGCGCCGCCATTTCGATTGCGTCATGGCACGCGATGCCGAGGGACGGCTCCACACCAAGTCGGATGTCATACGCGAGGCGTTGCTGACGCAAGGCATCACGCAGCTGGACAGGGTGTTGATGATTGGCGACCGAAAGTTTGATATCTTAGGGGCGCATGAGTTGGGACTGAAAGCCATAGGAGTGCTTTATGGCTATGGCGACCGCCCCGAGATGGAGGCTGCCGCTGCCGATCACATCGTCTCGACCGTCGGGGAGTTGCGGGCCTACCTGTTAGACGAATAGCTATTAGTGATACACAACATAAAAAAACCGGGCACACGATCGCATGTGTCCGGTTTTTTTGTATGCTTTGATGCCGCTTCGGGAAGCGGGGCCTGCTTTATCCAAACAGATCTAGCGTGAGCTGTTTCTTCTCCGCCTCCAGCTTGCGCAGGTGGCGCTTGCCTTGAGGCGTGACCGTCTCCAGCTTGTCGAAGCGGGTGCGGATCACCGTGGTCACCACGTAGCTGACGTTGACCACCTCGCCCAGCTCAGAGAGCTTACGGCTGATCTCGAGCACGCAATCGATGCACATGCCGCTGGTGAAGGAGACCTTGTCGTCGAACATCTGCTTCTTGAACTCCTCGTCCTGCATGTAGAAGTCGATGGTTTCGCCCGTCTTGCCATAGATGCCCTTCCAGCGGTATTTGCTGTCTTTCAGCACGGGCGAGATAATCTCGATGCTGGCCCGGTTGTCTTTGATCGTGGGCAGCTCGTCGCTACGCAGGATGAAATGGTCGAACTGCTCGCGCTTCACCTCCAGCACGCCCGATCGGCTCTTGTCGTTGGCGTTCAGCTCGCGCATGGCGAACTTCACCACCTTCGGATAGCCTCGCAATGCCTCGTAGAAGTTAGACTTGCACTTGCAGAAACGAGGCGATTGGTTGAGCAACTCCAATAGCTGTTTCGAGGGAGCCACGCTGGGATCCTTCAGCCGTAGCCCCCGGCGAAGGAGGGCCACCTCCTTCTGCATCAGCTCTTCGTCTTCGGGGGTGCGACCAATCATCGATTGTCCGCCTACCGACAAGGTCGGGTGGCTCATGCTTCGCATGAACATGTTGAGTACCACCGAGATGGCACGGCTGTCTTCGCCCGCTACCGCCCATTTCTCGCGAAATCCGTTCAGGCGGTCGTGTGGCTCATGATAGACCGTTAGTTTCACGTCGAACATGTCGGCCAAGGCACGCACCAACGTCAGCACCTCTTTATCGCAACGCTGGAGCACGCACGCGTCCATGTAGTACGATCGGTCGCTGAACACATAGCGCAACTCCAGTTTGTTGGCGAACTTTAAATTTGTATCAAACATCAGCTCACTGTTTTTACAATTCCGATTCCCTTAGCTCAATCCCTCGATCTGGCCATCTACGATGTCGATCTTCAGAGCCTGCGGCACCTTGGGAAGTCCCGGCATACGCATGATCTCGCCCATGATGACCACGATCATCTCCGCGCCGTTGTTGATCACTACGTCTCGCACCTTCAGCTCGAAGTCTTTGGGCACGCCATAGGCCTTCGGGTTCGACGAGAAGGAGTATTGCGTCTTCGCAATGCAGATGGGGTAGTGGGAGATGCCCAGGCTCTCGATCTGCTTGATCTTCTTCTCGGCGAGCGTCGTGTAGCTTACCGACGCCGCCCCATAGATCTTGCGGCTTACTTTCTCAACCTTCTCCTTCACGCTGTCGGTGTCTTCGTAGGTGAAGCGCAACGGCTCAGAGGGCTTGTTCTCGATCATATCGGCAACGACGCGTGCCAGCTCCTCGCCTCCGGCACCGCCTTGAGCGAAGACGTTGTTGAGGGCGAAGCCCACGCCCAGCTCCTCGCAATGGCTCTTCACCAGGGCGATCTCCTCGTCGGTGTCCTGAGCGAAACGGTTGAAGGTGACCACTACCGACTGGCCGAAGCCCTGGATGTTTGCGATGTGCTTGTCCAGGTTGACCAAGCCTCGGCGGAGTCCCTCCACGTTAGGCATCTTGATGTCGGCCTCGGGCACGCCGCCATGCAGCTTCAAGCTCTGCGCCGTAGCTACGATGACGGTCAGGTCGGGTTTCAGTCCGGCCTTCCTACACTTGATGTCGAAGAATTTCTCCGCACCCAGGTCGGCGCCGAAGCCAGCCTCGGTGATGGTGTAGTCGCCATAAGTCAATGCCATGCGGGTGGCCAATATAGAGTTGCAACCATGTGCGATGTTGGCGAACGGACCGCCGTGAACCATGGCTGGAGTGCCCTCGGTGGTTTGAACCAGGTTGGGCAGCAAGGCGTCTTTCAGCAACACGACGATCGAGCCGGTAACGCCCAGGTCGTCGACGGTGAAAGGCTTATCGTCGTAGGTGTAACCCAGCAGGATGTTGCCGATGCGACGTTTCAGGTCGTCTTGGTCGGAAGCCAGGCAGAGGATTGCCATGATCTCTGAAGCCGGGGTGATGTCGAAGCCCGTCTCGGTGGGAACGCCATTGCTCAACCCGCCCAAGCCGCTAACGATGTGACGCAAGCTGCGGTCGTTGATGTCGAGCACACGCTTCCACTTGATCTCTTTCAGTCCCTGTCCCGTCGTACGGTTCTGATAGATATAGTTGTCGAGCAAAGCGGTGATCATGTTGTGGGCCGAGGTGATGGCATGGAAATCGCCCGTGAAATGGAGGTTGATCTTCTCCATCGGCAGCACCTGCGAGTAGCCACCTCCGGCGGCACCGCCCTTCATGCCGAAGCAGGGTCCTAATGAGGGCTCGCGCAACGCTACGATGGCGCGCTTGCCGATGCGATTCAATCCCAACGCTAAACCGATAGAGACGGTTGTCTTACCGATACCGGCCTTGGTAGGGGTGATGGCAGTCACCAAGATCAGGTGATGTTTCTTGATTTTCTCCTCGTCGATAAGGTTGAGCGGGAGCTTGGCGATGTATTTGCCATAGTTCTCGATCTCTTGGCGAGGGATTCCCCACTCATCGGCGATGGTCTTGATTTTCTGCAATTCCGTTTCTCTTGCGATCTGAATGTCTGTTTTCATTTTTCTCGTTATGCTTTTCTTGTATTTCAAAATATATTCCTAATTAAGGAACAAAGTAACGATAAAAATGGAAAACCACCAAACCTTTTTGCGAGAAGATGGTTATATAGATAGAAGCGCAAAGCTAAGTAAATGGTTTTTCATATGTGTTATTGGTTAGTAAGTAGTATTTGTTTTTTCATATAAGTAGAGTTTGTTATTTGGAATCCGCATCCGACTGTGAGGTTAGATGCGGATTTTTTCTGTCCGTCGTTTGAATTTTCGTTGCCATGATTTTTCATGCCGACGGCCGTGATGGAATTCGCCAAAAAAAACGATCGATGTAATTATGATTTCTGATCTAATTATTTATCTTTGCAGATAGAACGCCTAAACTGGTTGTTGGCATCAGCCTCGCCTTTTTTTTGACAATGGGCGTAAATGAATAACAGACAATGAAAAAAATACTATTCCTGCATGGCTTCTTCGCTTCCGGCAGTTGTGCGATGGCCCATGCGTTAAGAGAGGCTTTCGAGGGTTCGGCCGTAGTGTTGACGCCCGACTTGCCTTTGCGTCCCAAAGAGGCGCTTGATGAAATACGCACCATCATCGACAGGGAACGGCCAGACCTGCTTATCGGCAACAGTTGCGGAGCGTTCCTCGCTCAGATGCTGGCCCCTATAGTGGGCATCCCGGCCTTGCTTGGCAATCCCTGCTTTAAGATGACGGAGTTTCTGAAGGCGCGCATAGGTGAGCATCAGTATAAGGCTCCTCGAAGGGACGGCAACCAGCGATTGATTGTCGACGAGGCGTTGATTGACGAGTTCGCCGAGCTTGAGACGGTTCAGTTCGACTGCTGCAACCCCTATTATAAAGAGCGTGTATGGGGGCTTTTCGGCGAGCAGGACACGCTGGCTCACTGCTCGCCCTTGTTTATGGAGCACTACAACAACGTCTATCATTTCCCCGGTGGCCATACGCCTACCGAGCAGGAGGTGAGAACCTGGTATGCCCCGCTTGCCACCAAGATGATGATGGTGTATTCGGCAGGGGAGGAGAGGCATTTCCAGCATTTCAAAGGAGGCAAATACAGGCTCATCCATTCCGCATTCGACTCGGAGACGCTGGAGCGCATGGTGGTTTATCAAGCTCTCTATGGCGACCAAGCCTATTGGGTGCGCCCCGAAAGGATGTTCTTCGGGAAGCTGACAAGAGACGGAAGAACTTTTAATCGTTTCACGGAGATAGACAAATAATTAGGGAGACATTGGTTTTGTGGCGCACAAGCGGTGAGGTTGAAAAAGCTGAATTGTTGACGACACTTGATCCATTCTTAAAATAATAGAAGATGAACAGAATAAAGGAAGAACAGCACGTCGTGGAGCAGATGATACGTCTGTACTGCAGGAAGAAGGAGGGCAACAAGGAATTGTGTCCTTCATGCGAGGAACTGCTACGGTATGCTACCGCGAGACTGGAACGCTGCAAGTTCGGCGAGGAGAAGTCGACTTGCAAGAAGTGTCCCATCCACTGCTATCGCCCTCAGATGAAAGAACGAATGTGCGAAGTGATGCGCTGGGCTGGTCCGAGAATGATCTTGTACCACCCGGTTGCCGCCATCAAGCATATCATAAGGGAATTGTAACAACAGCGAAAAGGGTATGAAACAGATAGGAAGATTAACAAGGATATAAAAGGATAATCTTATGCGTATAGTAGGAAACTTACTTTGGTGGCTCTTCGGAGGTCTCGAGGCGGCCATCGGTTATTTCACGGGTAGCTTGGCTTTGGCATGTACTATCATCGGTATTCCAATCGCTTTGCAGACATTCAAGATCGGCCTGCTCTGCCTATGGCCCTTTGGCTCGACAGTAAGAGAAACGGATAGCCCGACAGGTTGCATTCGCATCCCGTTGAATTTACTCTGGCTGATTTTCGGAGGATTGTGGGCTTGCCTCATGCACGTGTTCTTTGGCTTGCTCTTGTGTGTCACGATCGTCGGCATCCCTTGGGGTAGGCAGCATTTCAAGATGGCAGGTCTTTCGCTCGCCCCATTCGGCAAGGAGGTGGTGCTGGGATTTTAAAAGCAAACTTCAAGTATGCCTCCGACCCTGAT
The DNA here is from genome assembly GCA_934418055.1 of uncultured Lachnospiraceae bacterium. GTDB lineage: Bacteria > Bacillota > Clostridia > Lachnospirales > Lachnospiraceae > UBA3402. The sequence continues at coordinate 1,976 of CAKRWX010000008.1, read as the reverse complement.
GTAGGACCACGAGTGGGGATGGCCCCGCGCACAAGTCAGTAGAAGAAAGCCGGGAGATTATCCGGGCTTTCTTCTACTGACACAACTGTTGTTCATGTGAACGGCTGTCCCGTCCATCATCAATGCGGGAATCTGATTTGCATTCACTTCTCGAAAAGAGGATAGCGCTGATAACGTATCTGCGCATGAATCAATGTAATAACTTTGTCAAGGTTTTTCTGACGGCAAGGCTTTGGGATAATCAAATGGAAATGGAAACAGAAAGAATTTTACTTCGTCATTGGGAGGAAGCAGATGCGGAGGCACTCTTCAAGTATGCCTCAAATCCTGATGTAGGGCCACGTGCGGGATGGCCTGCGCATCAGTCAGTAGAAGAAAGCCGGGAGATTATCCGGACATTCTTCAATAATGACACGACATGGGCGATTGTGTTGAAAGAGACTGGCGAGGCGATCGGCTGCATGGGCTACTACACCCATGAGGCCAGCAATATCCCTATCGGTGAAAACGGTTGCGAGGTGGGCTACTGGGTTGGAAAGCCCTTTTGGAACAGAGGAATCTGCACCGAAGCCTTGAAGTTGATGATCGACCACTGCGTCCAAGTGAAGCATTTCGAGAACATCTGGGCAGACCATTTCATTGGCAATCCCGCTTCGGGAAGAGTCATGGAGAAATGCGGTTTCTCTGACACCGGAATGCTGAACCGATGCGACTGTCTGGTGGGTGGCGACAAGGAGATGGTCAAGGTGTTTAAGTACAACAGATAAAAGTCTGAATTTAATTGGATAACGATGAGAAAGGAATCAAGAGCAATGGATAGTGGATGGGCATTGGAAGTAATGCACAAGGCTCCATATATAACTGTAAGTTTTATCGACGAAGAGGGCAAACCTTACGGCTTACCGCTGTCGCTCGCATCAGATGATGATGTGAACTGGTATTTTCATGGTGCCTTGGAAGGCAAGAAACTGGAGGCAATCAAGGCTCATCCCGAGGTCTGCCTTTCAGCCGTAACCCGTTGTACGCCTACGGTTGGTCCGAAGGACGGCAGTTTCACCCTGCAATACAAATCAGCCGTCGCATTCGGAAAGGCAGAAATCGTGACCGAGGATGCAGAAAAGATTCATGGTCTCCGACTGATCAGTGAGCGTTTCCTTCCTCAGCACATGGATGCTTTCGACCCGAGCATCGCCCGTTCCCTATCACGCACGACTGTAGTTCGCATTACGCTTACTGAGCCGCCAACCGGCAAACGCAAGCAGTATGATAAGGAAGGCGTGGAGATGAAATATGGCAGAATGGAATAAACTCCGAAAAAGGTAATATCTTCCGAAAAACAGGTATAAGAACATTAAGGAAATCTGCATACCTTTGCACCAGATATTAAATATAAGATAGAATGAAGAAAATAATCGTAATTTCTACCAGTCTGCGTACTGGTTCAAACAGCGACATGCTCGCTGATCAGTTTATCGAAGGTGCTGAGGCTGCAGGTCATGAAGTGGAAAAGATTTATCCTGAGAGCCATCTTGCCGGCACTCTGTTCTGCGGTGGTGTTGTCGCTCCACGTACCATTGAGGGCAACAAGAAATTGCAGGAAGCATACGAGTTAGGTAAATCAGTCAAGGGATAGAGACTCAACTATTGATTCTTATGAAAAAATTTGCAACATTTATTATATTAACAACTATTTCACTCAATATAATGGCACAACAGAAAATAGTACAGACAGCAGGGCGCACCCAACTGGGTGAGTTTGCCCCAGAGTTCGCCCACCTCAACGACGACATCCTCTTCGGAGAAGTATGGAGCCGCAATGACCTGCTTTCATTGCGCGACCGCAGTTTGGTAACAATCACTTCGCTTATCAGCCAAGGAATCACCGACAATTCGCTGAAATATCACTTGCAGTCGGCAAAGAACAACGGAATTACCCGCACGGAAGCGGCAGAAATCATCACCCACATCGCCTTCTA
>CAKRWX010000007.1 GCA_934418055.1 uncultured Lachnospiraceae bacterium | reverse complement strand
ACCTGGATCTTCACTGGCCGCAAATGGCGTCTGTGCCGTCCGAACCGGACTTATGCACGAGGTAAGATCGTGAGTCAGAGTCTGGCAGAGGGAATGCTGGTACAGTATCAGTGGGAGCTGGTCAATGGCCGGTGGTATGCCTTTGATGAGCAGGGCTATTTAAAGACAGGACTTTTCTATGACGCAGGTTATGATGGCTGGTTTTACGTGGATGAAAACACGGGAATGAAGACTGGCTGGATCCAGATCAATGGAAAATGGTATTATTTCAAGGATGTTTCCGATGGAACCAGAGGAATCATGCTGAAAAACCAGAAAACACCGGACGGTTATTTTGTAGATGAAAACGGTGTGTGGAAGCAGTAAACGACTGGAACGGTAACGATGCAGAACCGTTCCCAGGAACCAGATCGCAGGTAAGCCAGCAAGGCGGCGCAGTGGATAGGAAAAATATCCCGCGCCGCCTTGTTTTTCCTTATTTTTCTTCTATTTTCCCCTTGAATTTTCCCATAGAAATTATATAATATACTGTATACAAAATAATTTAGAAAAACAATCGTAACAACAAAAATACAAGCAGTTACCAATTAGTTTAGGAGAACGTGTATGATAAAACACCTGAGTCTGAAGGCTTATGGAAAGATCAATCTGGGACTGGACGTTTTGCGAAGGCGGGACGATGGGTATCATGAAGTCCGCATGATCATGCAGACCGTGGGGATTTATGACCGGATTGATCTGATTTATAAAGAAGAACCGGGAATTACGGTTGAGACCAATCTGTATTATCTCCCGGATAATGAGAATAACCTGGTTTACAAAGCAGCCAAGCTTCTGATGGACGAGTTTCATGTACAGAAGGGCGTCCATATCAAATTAAGAAAATTTATCCCGGTGGCAGCAGGCATGGCAGGCGGCAGCAGTGACGCGGCGGCTGTGTTGTTTGGCGTCAATAAGATGTTTTCTTTAGGGCTGACCACAGAACAGCTGATGGAGCGGGGCGTGAAGATCGGAGCGGATGTTCCGTACTGTGTGATGAGAGGAACAGCGCTTTCTGAGGGGATTGGAGAGATTCTGACCCCACTTCCCATGCCGCCGCAGTGCCAGGTGCTGATCGCAAAGCCTGGTATCAGCGTATCTACCAAGTTTGTGTATGAGAACCTGCATGCCAATGATTTAAAACCAGAGCAGCACCCGGATATTGACGGTATGATTGAGGCAATCAAGCAGAAAGATCTGTACGGAATTGCCGACCGGTTTGGCAATGTATTAGAGACTGTGACGATTCCGGCTTATCCGGTGATCCAGGAGATCAAGGATCTGATGATGGAACATGGAGCCATTGGTGCGTTGATGAGCGGCAGCGGCCCTACGGTATTTGGACTGTTTACCAATCCAAAGGCGGCAGCAAAAGCCCATGAGGAGATGCGGTACGGCGCAGGTTCGGAGCTGGCCAAGCAGGTATATCTGACGAATTTCTATAACCCAAGAACGTGAGAACAAACACAGGAGGAAACCCATGGAGTATAATTTAAAAGTAAATATGAACGAATATCTGCCACTTCGCGATGTTGTTTTTAACACCTTGAGAGATGCTATTTTAAAAGGCGAGTTAGAGCCAGGTGAGCGTCTGATGGAGATCCAGTTAGCTGAGCGTCTGGGCGTTAGTCGGACTCCGATCCGTGAGGCGATCCGGAAACTGGAGTTAGAGGGTCTGGTTCTGATGATTCCGAGAAAAGGCGCTGAGGTGGCGAAGATCTCTGAGAAGAGCCTGCGTGACGTGCTGGAGGTGCGCCGTTCCCTGGAGGAGCTGGCTGCAGAGCTGGCCTGCCAGCGCATGGATGCAGAGGCGTTAAAGGATCTGGAGGATGCCCAGAAGGCATTTATCCAGGCGGTAGAATCCGGAGAGACCATGACGATGGCGGAAGCAGATGAACATTTTCATGATGTGATCTATATGGGAACCGGTAACACCAGACTGGTGCAGATCTTAAATAACCTGCGGGAGCAGATGTACCGTTACCGTCTGGAGTATATTAAAGATGCAGAGAAGCGCCAGATACTTTTAGTCGAGCATGAAAGTATTTTAAGGGCCATCCGCAGCCGCCATGTGGCAGAGGCAAAGGAAGCTGTCCGTGCCCATATTGATAACCAGGAAATCACGGTTTCTAAGAATATTAAAGAGAGAGAGTAATGGTTCAGCAGGTTTGTGCATTTGCTGCGCTGACCGTAAAAATGTTAAACATTTATAAACTGAAGAGGAATTCTTGACAAGGTGACAACCTGTCACTATAATGAGTGACAGGTTGTCACCTTTCTGTGCTTTTTGAGGAATTGTACAGAGAAATCAAAAGATGACAAAAGGGGGATATGAAGATGCCAAGTGAACGTTTCTTACGTCTTCCGGAAGAAAAGAGAGGGCTGATCTGCCGGATTGCCATGGATGAATTTATCCATGTACCGCTTGAGAAGGTTTCGATTAACCGGATCATCCAGAAAGCAGGCATTTCCAGAGGAAGCTTTTACACGTATTTTGAGGATAAGCGGGAGCTTCTGGTCTGGGTATTGAAAACAACCAGAAAACAGTGGATCGGAAAATGCATCGAGTGCCTGGAGAATAATCATGGGAATATCTGGGATTCCGCAGAATATCTTCTGCGTATGACACTGGAATTCTGCGAGAACAATAATCTGGTGCAGCTTCATCAGAATCTGATGATGTATCCGGATTTTACTATGGGACCGCCAGATGATGAGGATGAGAAAAAAGAGCAGGAGCTGGTGTATGAAAGCATAGATCTGACGGATTTTCGTGAAAAAACAAAGACATATTTGAAAATGGTCATGAACCAGGTGATGCTTCTGATCATATTTGCAGTGGCTGCTTTTTATAAGAAGGAACAGACGGAAGACGAGATCGTAAAAGAGTTTAAAAATCAGCTGACCATGCTTCGTTATGGCGCATGTGAGGTTTCTGAGAAAAAGTAGGAGGATAAGGATGAAAAAACCAGTAAAAATTGCCATTGGAGCTGTTGTGATTGTGGCAGCAGGCGCAGCTGCCGTATCCGGTTTGAAGCCAAAGAATACAGAAAATGAGGCAGTTGCCCCGCCGGCAGTACGGGTGGAGAACCCGTCTAATGGAACCATCGAGTTATTCCGCAGCCTGATCGGAACCGTAGAGCCGGCAGACCAGGTGTATGTGATCCCGAAGGCGGCAGGCGAGATTACTGCAGTTTATGTAAACCCCGGTGATTATGTAGAAGAAGGACAGTTATTATGCGAGATCGATACGAAGCAGGTAGATGGCGCAAAGCTGCAGTTGGAATCGGCAGAGATCCAGTTAAAGGATGCACAGACCAATCTGGAACGTATGAAGGTGCTGTATGCCAGCGGAGACATTTCCGCCCAGTCTTATGAGCAGGTGGAGAGCGCGGCAAAGGGTGCGCAGATCGCTTATGACAGTGCGAAGCTGGCATACGATAACCAGGTAGAGTTCAGCAGCATCACCGCTACGATCGCAGGCAAGATCGAGTCCAGCAGCATGGAAGTGCATGGCATGGCAAGCTCCGCTTCTCCGTTATGCGTGATCGCAGGAGAGGGCGCAAAATCAGTCAGCTTTTCTGTGACGGAGGCTGTGTTAGATCAGGTTCATGTAGGAGAGCAGATCAAGATCGAGAAAAATGGAAGTGACTATGCTGGTACGGTAACGGAAGTCAACACCATGGTGGACGCTGCAACCGGATTATTTAAGGTGAAAGCAACCGTAGAAGATAACGGAAGCCTGATCAGTGGTTCTTCTGTGAAGCTGTACATCACTTCCGATAAGGTGGAAAATGTCATGACCATTCCGGTAGATGCCGTATACTATAGCAATGGCGAACCGTATGTATATACTTATGATAATGGTACGGTACATAAAGTAACGGTGGAAACCGGTATCAGCGATGATGAAAAAATGCAGATTTTATCCGGTTTAAGTGCAGATAATGAAGTGATCACCACCTGGGATCCGGAGTTATATGAGGGCGCTCCTGCGGTGCTGGCTGGAGAGACCGGAACAACGGTAGAAACAGTAGAGACAACAGAAGCAGCAAAAACAGCAGAAGCAACAGAAACAACAGAAGCAGCAGAAACAGCAGAAGAAACAACAGAAGCCCAGACAACGGCCGCTAACTAGAGGGGGAAAACGGAATGAATTTGACAAAAACTGTCCTCAAACGGCCAGTCACCACGGTAATGGTGATCCTGTGCCTGATCGTATTTGGTTTAACTTCAGTATTTTCATCCAAACTGGAACTGATCCCGTCCATGGATATGCCCATGCTGATCGTTATGGCTACTTATCCGGGTGCAAGTCCGGATGATGTGGACCAGCTGGTTATACAGCCTATCGAAGATGAGACAGGTACCTTGACCGGTATTAAGGGTGTGACCAGTGTTTCCAATGAAAACTATGGTATCGTGCTTCTGGAGTATGACTACGGAACCGATATTGACAGTGCTTATGATGATTTAAAGAAAAAGATGGACGCCATTGACCTGCCAGATGATGTGAAGACCCCTACCATCATGGAGATGAATATCAATGATGTGGCAAGTATCACGATGGCTGTCAACAATGATGCCCAGAATGATCTTTATAACTATGTCAATGATGAGGTTGTTCCTGAATTTGAGAAGCTGTCTTCCGTGGCAAGCGTGGATATTTCCGGTGGCCAGAAGGAGTATGTAAAGATCGAGCTTCTTCCGGAGAAGTTAAATCAGTATCATTTGTCCATGAACGCCATCACTGCAGCAGTAAAATCAGCGGATTTTTCCTATCCGGTGGGAAGCACCCAGGTGGGAAAGCAGGAGCTGTCAGTTTCTGCCGGTGTGGATTACAGCACCATGGAAAGCCTGAAAAAGATCCCGATCACTGTGGGAGGCAGCAATATCATTTATTTAGAGGATGTTGCCAATATTTATAATGCCAAAGAAGCAGCCAGCAGTATCGGACGTTATAACGGCCGTGATACGATCTCTGTAGCCATCAAGAAGCAGCAGAGCAGCAGTGATGTGGAAGCATCCAAAGCAGTCCGCAAGGTTGTGGACCGCCTGATGGCAAATGACGAGAACCTGGAGATCGTGGTTGTTGATGATAACAGTGATATGATCAGGTCCTCCTTACGCTCCGTTATGCAGACCATGGTTATGGCAGTTGCGGTTTCCATGATCATTATCTGGCTGTTCTTCGGTGACCTGAAGGCTTCCCTGATCGTTGGTACTTCCATCCCGATCTCCATTCTGGCAGCACTGGTTGCCATGAGCGCAGCGGGATTTTCTCTGAACGTGATCACCTTAAGCTCCCTGGTGCTTGGTGTTGGTATGATGGTAGATAACTCCATCGTAGTATTGGAGAGCTGTTTCCGTTCCACGAAAGGCGTTGGCTTCCGTGAATATTCCAAGGCAGCCTTAGAGGGAAGCGGAATTGTTCTGGAATCGATCATTGGCGGTACCATTACCACCTGCGTTGTATTTATTCCTCTGGCACTTCTGGAAGGTATGTCCGGACAGATGTTTAAGCCTTTAGGATTTACGATCGTATTCTGTATGCTGGCGTCCCTGATCTCCGCTATGACCATCGTGCCGTTATGTTATACTGTATACAGACCAAAAGAAAAAGATGCGGCGCCGTTATCCAGACCGGTAGAAATGCTGCAGAATGGATACCGCAGATTGATGAAGGTGCTTCTTCCAAAGAAGAAAACCGTTATCATGACCTCTGTGGTTCTGCTGGTCCTGTCCTTTGTGCTGGCCAGTCAGCTGGGCTTTGAACTGATGGCTGCCTCAGAGGGTGATTCCATCAGTGTATCGGTAGAAACAAGACCTGGATTAAAGATCGAAGAGGTTGATAAAATCTTACAGGGTGTGGAAGCAGTGGTTTCTTCTGATGAAAATGTGGACTCCTATATGTTGTCCTATGGCTCTTCAGGACTGAGCATGTCCGGCGGCTCCGGCGCTACACTGACCGCATACTTAAAGGATAAATCCGTAAAACCAAAGGCATTGATCAAAAAATGGAAGCCGGTCATGGCAGAGTTTGCAGACTGCGATATCACCATGGAGGAAGTAAGCAGCATGAGCAGTTCCATGATGTCGACTTCCGACGGTTACGAAGTGATTTTGCAGAGTACCCAGTATGATGATTTAAAAGCAGCTTCTGATAAGATCGTAAATGAGCTGACCGCCAGCTCTGAGGTCACCAGAGTTCATTCTACACTGGAAAATGCCGCTCCGCTGATCAAGATCGACGTTGATCCTGTGAAAGCAGCAGCAGAGGGATTATCACCGGTTCAGGTTGCCGGTATGGTCAACACCATGTTAAGCGGAAGCACTGCCACGACGTTAAAGGTCAATGGCAATGATATTGACGTGAATGTAGAGTACCCGGACGGCGAGTATGACACTCTGGATCAGGTCAAGGGAATTGTGATCCCGACAACAACAGGCGCTTCTGTGGCTCTGGTTGATATTGCGGATATTTCCTATAAAGACAGCCCATTAAGCATCACCCGTTCGGATAAGCAGTATCAGGTAACGATCACCGGCGATTATACTGGTGTAGTCAACACCGATGATGACAAGGCAGTCACTGCCCTGGAGAATAAGATCACCCGTGAGATCGTGAACCCGAATCTTTCTTCTACCGTTGAGCGCGCCCAGAATGCCATGGATGAACGTATGGGAGAGGAGTTAAGCGCTTTATTCCAGGCGGTTATGATCGCGATCTTCCTGGTATTCGTAGTGATGGCGGCGCAGTTTGAATCGGTGAAGTTTTCCGTCATGGTCATGACGACCATCCCATTTGCCCTGATCGGTTCCTTTGGGTTCCTGTTCCTGGCAAAGTGTAAGATCAGCATGACCTCTATGCTTGGTTTTCTGATGTTAGTTGGTACGGTAGTAAACAGTGGTATCCTTTATGTGGATACGGTCAACCAGTACCGTCAGGAAATGGATCTGGAGACAGCTCTGATCGAGGCAGGCGCTACCCGTCTCCGCCCGATCCTGATGACCACATTAACCACTATTGTAGCTATGATCCCGATGTGTCTGGCTTACGGCAAATCCGGTAAGACCATGCAAGGCCTGGCATTAGTAGATGTTGGTGGTCTGGTTGCTTCTACCATTCTTGCAATGTTGATGCTTCCGGTGTATTATTCAGTTATGAGCCGGAAACCGAAAAAAGAGCTGGTGGACTTAGATGATTAAGGAGAGTTGAAAATGAGCAGAAACTATGGAGCAAAAGTAATCACCATGTGCATGGGCCTAAGCCTCTGTCTGCAGGCTCCGGTCACTGCTCTGGCTGCAAGTCCGGAATTTGCCCGCACCACAGAGGAGTGGGCAAAGCTCCGCGACAATGTGCTGGAGTATGACGAACTGGAAGACCTGATCCATGAGTATAACCCGACTGTTCAGAATAATATCGAAACCTATAATAAGACCATGAAGGGTGTCGATTATGATGACTATTCCCGTCAGTATCTGCTTCAGGCAGAGGAGTATGACAGGGAAGCTGGTGATGCCACGGATGATGTGTCTACGATCACTGCGGAGCTGAAGGCAGAGCAGGCGAGAAACAAAGCGGCCATTGATGAGAAAGACGGCATCACCGTTTCCTGGGAAAATGAATTAGCGGAGAAGAAGCTGGTCCAGCAGGCCCAGAGCACCATGAACAGCTATTATCAGCTGCAGCAGCAGCTGAAGGCGGCTGAGAAAAGCCGGGAGCTGACAGAAGCTAATGTCAATGCGACAAAGAACCGTCAGGCAGTCCAGATGGCAACACAGGCGGATGTATTGGCGGCCCAGCAGAGCTTAGAGGATGCGGATGCACAGCTGTTATCACTGACGAACCAGATTGAAACAGCCAGAAAGAAGCTGATCACCATGACTGGCTGGAAGCAGGACGCTACACCGGAGATCCAGGCTATGCCAGAGGTGGATTTTGATCGGTTAGCTTCTTTTAACCCCACCGCAGACCTGGCAAAAGCACAGGAAAATGATTATACCTTAAAGATTGATACCAGACAGGCAGCCAATGTGACCAATGGTTCCAATCAGAAGATTTATGCCCAGGATGTGGCAAATGATACGCAGCAGATCGGTGTTGCTTTAAACACAGCTTACCAGAGTGTTCTCCAGGCAAAATCCGCTTACGATGAGGCGGTTCTGAACCTGGATGTGAGCCAGCGCAGCATGACGAAAGCTTCCACCCAGTATCAGATCGGAAGTATCAGCCGTCTGGAATATCTGCAGGCGGAGAGCGGCTTTGTATCAGCGCAGACCGGACTGGAAGTGAAGAGACTGGCTTTGCTGCAGGCCATGGAAAATTACAGCTGGATCGTTAAGGGAGTGAGATCATGAGAACATGGAAACGGGCGGCAGCCCTGACACTTTCGGCCCTTCTGGCAGCTGGTTCGGTATTTCCGGCGCTGGCCGTAGAAAAACCAGCTGAGATGGATGACGCAACATGGGCCAGACTTCAGGACAATACCCTGGAATACGATGAGATCGAGAACCTGGTGCTTTATTATAACCCGACTTACCGACAGGTGGTGGATACTATCGAGGTACAGCTGGAACCATTAAAGACTGCAGTAGCAGATTTAAAGGATTATGTCCAGGATCAGAGGGATGAGGCCAGAAAAGCCAAGGACAATGACGATATGATCTCTTACAAAATCGGTATGGCGACGGCGGCAGCCATTGAAAAACAGGCGGTAAAAGGACTGGAAACTGGTTTAAGAACTGCCCAGGGCGCAACCAAGCCAACCAAGGACCAGATTCGCAGAACCATGACGTCTGTGATCGAGGGACTGGTCATTACCTACAACCAGACACTGGCTTCTAAGGAACTGGTAGACACCTCCGTAGCCCTGGCTCAGGCGGCTTACGATTCCACCGTAGCTCAGCAAAGCATCGGTATGGCCACAGAGGCAGACGTACAGAGCGCGTTAAAGTCCCTGACCAGCGCCCAGAATGGCCAGAAGTCCCTGGAAGATGGTTTAAAGACCTTAAAGAGAAATATCTGTGTTCAGACTGGATGGGATTACAATGCGGATATGGAGATCGGTGCTGTTCCGGCTCCGGATCTGGCTTCCATCAGCGCCATGAACCCGGATGAGGATACCAAGAAAGCCATCAGTTACAACCCGACCATCCGTTCTCTTCGCGCATCCAATGGACACGGCGATGTGAACCGCGGCATTAAGGAGCGTTCTCTGGAAGACACGGAAAATAAGATCAGCACCAAAGTGCATGATCTATATACCGCAGTTCTGCAGAGCAAGATCACCTATGACGGCGCTGCAAGCGCCTACGAGAGTGCCCGCCTGACCATGGAAGGCAATGAGCGGAAGTACGCCATGGGAATGCTGGGGAATCTCCAGTATCTGCAGCTGAAAATGACGTATTTACAGCAGAAGCAGGCGTATGATACGGCAGTTCTCAGCCTGAATCAGGCGATCAATGATTATAATTGGGCGCTGTATGGCGTGGTGACACTGGATTAAGTTCATATCGTCTGTAAGACCACTGTGACGGATGAAATCCGCATCACCAGCATAAATGAGTTGATCGAGAGCGGATTGCAGCGTCTGATGGTGCGAAATTGAATTTTATAAAAGAGATTTGAGCAGTTTCAAAATGCCTGGCTGGATACTCAGCCGGGCATTTTTTGCGTCCCAAAGCTGCTCATAGGTGTCTTCTCCCAGCAGCTCTGCCAGTTTTTCCTTCGATTCTTCCGGTACAACCGCATGGGTCAGATCCGAAAAGCACAGTTCTGGATACAGTACACACCACCAGTTCCGCCCTCGCCCTTCGTTCAGGCGGATTTCCACCGCGTCGTACATTCCCTGTGGAAAAGTCAGGTCACCATAGGATTTGGTGGGGAAAAAAGCCGGGCCAATGGAGAGTGCCGCATGGGTGGCAACGCCCAGGTCAGATGCAGCATAGGCTTCAATTCCGCGGGTCAGTTCCGCCTGATGCTTCTGGATCTCATTTACCAGTTCTTCTTTGGATGAGGCGTTCCACCGGGCAAGTTGCTCTACCACATAGCTTTTTACTTTTAATTTCACCTGCTGATCCTGGTCAGAATTGCTGGCCCCGATCACATGAAGCCGCAGCACCGCCGGGGAAATCTTCGCCGCCAGGTTCTCATCCCGTTCCTGATTCCATACCATAAAACAGAGAAAGGAGAGAAGAAAACAGGCGATGGAGAGGGCCAGCTCCTTTTTGTATTTCATCGTTATGCAGCCTCCTTTTCAGAATTTCTATTTGTAATTGTTACCAGGTGTGCTATAATTAATCACGCAGCTGCGGGAAAATATCACAGCTGCAGGCAAAATCCATGGCATAAAATGGGCGTCATCAGCACACAGCACTTATGCTGGAGGAATTTTTGTTGTTGTAAAAACGTGAGATCTATAAGGAGATTGATTATGAAAGAAACGTTAGTGGTATTATTTGGCGGACAGTCTTCTGAGCATGTAGTTTCCTGCATGTCAGCAGCCAATGTAATTGACCAGATCGATAAAAATAAGTATGACCTGCTTCTCATCGGTATCACCGAGGAGGGCCAGTGGATTCTGACTCCATCTGTGGACGAGATCCGCAACGACACCTGGAGAAGCGGCAAAACTCATGCAGTATTATCCCCAGACGCAACCAAGAAATGCGTCATCATTTCCGAAGGGGACGTTACAAAAGAAGTAAAGGTTGACATGGTATTTCCAGTGCTTCACGGACTTCGCGGTGAGGACGGAACCGTTCAGGGTCTGTTAGAGCTGGCGCGGATCCCATATGTGGGCTGCGGCGTGTTAGCAAGCGCAGTTTCCATGGATAAGCTGTATACCAAACTGATCGTAGACAGCTTAGGCATCCGTCAGGCGGACTATGTTCCGGTAAGACGCAGCCAGTTACAGGATATGGACAGTGTGATTGCAGCCATTGAGAAGAAGCTGTCTTATCCGGTATTCGTAAAACCATCCAACGCAGGTTCCTCCAGAGGCGTCAACAAGGCAGAGAATAAGGAAGAACTGATTTTTGCCTTGAATGAGGCAGCAAAGCATGACCGCAAGATCCTGGTAGAAGAGACCATCATTGGTCATGAGGTCGAGTGTGCAGTATTCGGCGGTGGTTTACGGGAAGTGAAGGCTTCTGGCGTGGGCGAGATCATGGCAGCGGCTGAATTCTATGATTTTGACGCAAAATACTATAATGCAGAGTCCAAGACTGTGGTTGACCCGGAACTTCCAGGCAATGCGGCAGAGGATGTCCGCAAAGCAGCCGTAGAGATCTTCCAGGCAGTGGACGGCTACGGCTTATCCAGAGTGGATTTCTTCGTGACAGACGCCGGAGAGGTAGTCTTCAACGAGATCAACACACTGCCTGGATTTACCGCCATCAGCATGTATCCAATGCTGTGGGAGGCAAGAGGCATCTCGAAACCACAGCTGGTAGACGATCTGATCAACCACGCAAAGGAGCGTTACGATGTCTAATCAGAAACCGGATAAAAATGCCCCCATCGGCGTCTTTGATTCCGGTGTTGGCGGTCTGACCGTAGTGCGGGAGATCATGCGGCAGATGCCAGAAGAACGGATCGTTTATTTTGGAGATACGGCGAGAGTTCCCTACGGAAGCAAATCCCAGGACACCATCATCCGTTATTCCAGACAGATCATCCGCTTCCTGATGACGAAGCACGTGAAAGCCATCGTCATTGCCTGCAACACCGCCAGTGCCTATGCCCTGGCAACGGTGGAGAAGGAATTTGACGTGCCCATCATCGGCGTGATCCGCGCTGGAGCAAGAACTGCGGTGCAGGTGACGAGAAATGGCAAGATCGGCGTCATCGCCACGGAAGGAACCATCGGAAGCGGCATTTACACCCAGGAGATCAAGAAGCTGCGGCCGGATATCGAGGTCACTGGAAAGCCATGTCCTCTGTTTGTTCCGCTGGTGGAGGAAGGGCTGCTTCATGATTCCGTCACAGACGAGATTGCGTCCCGCTATTTAAGCAGTTTGAAATCCCGGTTTGTGGACACCCTGGTTCTGGGCTGTACCCATTATCCATTGATCCGTTCCACCTTAGGACGGTTGATGGGAAATGATGTGACTCTGGTGAATCCGGCTTATGAAACCGCCATTGAACTGAGGGATCTCTTACAGAAATATGGATTATCCTGTGATGGAGAGAAGACAGAGGAAGAGAAATACCAGTTCTTTGTCAGTGATCAGACAGAGAAATTTACGGCATTTGCCACCTCCATTCTCCCAAACGATGTAAAAGAAACCAGAAAAGTAGATATTGAGAAATATTAAACCATAAGGAATTAGAAAGAGGAACCAATATGACCCGTGATGTGCTGGTCAGTATCACCGGAGCCCGGTTCTCCGAACATGACAAAGAAGATGTGGAAATGATCATCAGTGGTGATTATTTCTGGAAAAATGGAAAGCATTACGTTCTCTATGAGGAGGTCATGGAAGACAGCGGGGAAGTGGTGAAAAACACCGTAAAAATCACCCCGGATTCCATGGATATCCTGAAAAAGGGCAGTATCAACACCCACATGGTGTTTCAAAAGGGCAAAAAAAATGTGTCCTGTTATCTGACACCGGTTGGAGAACTGGTTGTTGGAATTGAAACCAAGGATATTGAAATTACAGAAACCGAAGATTCCCTGAAAGTCGATGTGGAATATGCCCTGGAGATCAACTACGATCACATTGCCGACTGCAGCATCGTTCTCTGTGCCAAGTCCAGAGCCAAAGCGGCAGAGGAATTGGAGCAGGCAGTGGAAGAGGAAGAACTGGAAGAAGCTGTGGAAGCTGCAAATGAGATTGCGGAAGTAATCGAGGAGAGCGCAGAATAGACACGGTGAACAAGAAAATCATAAAAAATGAGCCAGATGAGAAAATTTCTCACCTGGCTCATTTCACGTTCTGAACTGGAATCAAAGATTATTTCGCGTCCTTTTTGAAACGAGCGAAAAATCCCTTTTTCTTAGGTGCTGCAGGAACTGCGCCGCCTCTTACACTCTTGATCTCGGTTATGTAGATACCGCTGATCACGACCTTAGCCTCGGTCTTTACTGGAAGTGCCTGGAATACACGCTCGTCCGCCATCAGGGTCATAACCTTCGGGCCGATCTTCGCTTTTACAACAGGAACTTTTGCCCAGCGCATGTACTTTGGTGTCTGCTCGTACACGATCTTTGGAAGATTTGCTTCTTTGATCTTCATCTTTTTCTTATCAATAACCAGCATGGATACGGTCTGTGCAGCCGCCTCCATCAGAGCCTGCTGCTCTACCTGGCGCTTCTCCAGCTTTCTTCCAAGGAAATACAGAACAGCCAGAACCGCAACAATAATGATAAGAATAACCAGTATTACGTTTAAAACTGTGCTCACGGGGAATACCTCCATTAGTCTTCTTATGCAGGAAAAACCTACTTTCATATAGTATAGCATTTTTACGAAAAAAAGGCAAGAAAAAAATACTTGACACCTTGACAAACCTATGATAAGATGGAATGTGCACTATTGTGGCATCGTGTGCGTATATGGTATTCGTGTGCCCAAAAACAGTAAAGAAAGATTAGAAAAACAGGGGTGAAACGTCAATGGAGAAAAGCAGAATGCGTCCTGTAAAAGCAGGGAAAAACGTAAGAATGAGCTTCTCAAGACGAAATGAAGTTCTTGAGATGCCAAACCTGATTGAGATTCAGAAAAGCTCATATCAGTGGTTCCTTGATGAAGGTTTGAAAGAAGTCTTTGAAGACATCTCTCCAATCGCTGATTTCGCTGGTCACTTGAGTCTGGAATTTGTTGACTTTACGTTATGCAAGGACGACATCAAGTATACCATCGAAGAGTGCAAAGAACGCGACGCAACATATGCGGCACCTTTAAAAGTGAAGGTAAGACTTTGCAATAAAGATAAAGATGAAATTAATGAGCACGAAATCTTTATGGGCGATCTTCCGCTTATGACAGATACAGGCTCCTTCGTAATTAATGGAGCAGAGCGTGTTATCGTCAGCCAGTTAGTACGTTCCCCGGGTATATATTATGGTATTGGTCATGATAAAGTCGGAAAGGAACTGTACACTTGTACGGTAATTCCTAACCGTGGAGCATGGCTGGAGTATGAGACGGATTCCAACGACATTTTCTATGTTCGTGTGGACCGTACAAGAAAGGTTCCGGTTACCGTGCTGATCCGTGCACTGGGTTACGGAACCAATGCAGAAATCATCGATTTATTCGGTGAGGAGCCAAAGCTGTTAGCAAGCTTTGGCAAGGACGTGTCTGAGAACTATCAGGACGGTCTGTTAGAGCTTTACAAGAAGATCCGTCCAGGCGAGCCGCTGTCTGTAGACAGTGCAGAGAGCCTGTTAAACAGCATGTTCTTTGATCCGAGAAGATACGATTTAGCAAAAGTTGGCCGTTACAAATTCAACAAGAAACTGGCGCTGAAGAACCGTATCACTGGACATACTCTGGCTGAGGATGTAGTAGATGCTGAGACAGGAGAGATCCTGGCTGAGGCTGGTACTGCAGTAGACAAAGAACTGGCAGAGACAATCCAGAACGCAGGTGTACCATTTGTATGGATCCAGGGCGTTGAGCGCAACGAGAAAGTCCTTTCCAACTTAATGGTAGATCTGGCAGCTTATGTAAACTTTGATCCAGAGAGTGTCGGTGTGACCGAGCATGTTTACTACCCGGTATTAAAGAACATTCTGGCAGAATGCGGAGATGATGAGGAAGCGCTGAAAGAGGCGATCCACAGAAATATCAACGAACTGATTCCGAAGCATATCACCAAGGAAGACATCATTGCTTCCATCAACTACAATATGCATCTGGAAGAGGAGATCGGTACAGCAGATGATATCGACCATCTGGGCAACCGTCGTATCCGTGCGGTAGGCGAGCTGTTACAGAACCAGTATCGTATTGGTCTGTCCCGTATGGAGCGTGTGGTTCGTGAGCGTATGACTACCCAGGATATGGATGGTATCACACCACAGTCCTTAATCAACATTAAACCAGTAACTGCAGCAGTGAAAGAGTTCTTCGGAAGTTCCCAGCTGTCCCAGTTCATGGATCAGAACAACCCACTGTCCGAGCTGACTCATAAGAGACGTCTGTCCGCATTAGGACCTGGCGGTCTGTCCAGAGATCGTGCCGGATTCGAGGTTCGAGATGTACACTACACCCACTACGGTCGTATGTGTCCGGTTGAGACCCCTGAGGGTCCTAACATCGGTCTGATCAACTCTTTAGCATCCTATGCAAGAGTAAACTCTTACGGATTTATCGAGGCTCCATACCGTGTGGTAGATAAGACAGATCCTAAGAACCCACGTGTTACTGACGATGTTGTATATCTGACCGCTGATGAAGAGGACAACTTCGTAGTTGCACAGGCGAATGAGCCGCTGGATGAGGAAGGCCATTTCATTCATGACAACGTTTCCGGACGTTACAGAGAAGAGACTACTTCCTTCCAGAAGAAGAACATTGACTTAATGGACGTATCCCCGAAGATGGTATTCTCCGTGGCAACTTCCATGATTCCGTTCCTGCAGAACGATGATGCGAACCGTGCGCTGATGGGATCCAACATGCAGCGTCAGGCCGTGCCGCTTCTGTCTACTGAGGCTCCAGTTGTTGATACTGGTATCGCAGGCAAAGCAGCCGTTGACTCCGGTGTGTGCGTACTGGCTAAGAATGCCGGTGTCGTTGAGCGCTCCGCTTCCAACGAGATCATTATCCGCAGAGATTCTGACGGTAATAAAGATGTATATCATTTAACCAAATTTAAGAGAAGCAACCAGTCCAACTGCTACAACCAGAAACCAATCGTATACAAGGGCGACCATGTAGAGAAAGGCGAGGTAATCGCAGATGGCCCATCCACCAAGAATGGTGAGATCGCACTTGGTAAGAACCCTCTGATCGGATTCATGACCTGGGAAGGTTATAACTACGAGGATGCGGTTCTGTTAAGTGAGAGACTGGTTATGGACGATGTTTACACATCTGTTCATATCGAGGAGTACGAGGCAGAAGCACGTGATACCAAGTTGGGCCCGGAAGAGATCACCCGCGACGTTCCGGGCGTTGGCGAAGACGCTCTGAAGGATCTGGATGAGAGAGGTATCATCCGTATCGGTGCTGAGGTCCGTGCCGGAGATATCCTGGTTGGTAAAGTAACTCCTAAGGGAGAGACCGAGCTGACTGCTGAGGAGAGACTGCTTCGCGCGATCTTCGGTGAGAAGGCAAGAGAAGTACGTGATACTTCCCTGAAAGTACCGCACGGTGCTTACGGTATCATCGTAGACGCAAAAGTATTTACAAGAGAGAACGGTGATGAGCTGTCTCCAGGAGTAAACCAGAGTGTCCGCATTTACATCGCTCAGAAGAGAAAGATCTCTGTTGGTGATAAGATGGCTGGACGTCATGGTAACAAGGGTGTTGTTTCCCGTGTACTTCCTGTAGAAGATATGCCATTCCTGCCAAACGGCCGTCCGCTGGATATCGTATTGAACCCACTGGGCGTACCTTCCCGTATGAACATCGGACAGGTGCTGGAGATCCACTTAAGCCTTGCTGCAAGAGCATTAGGATTTGATGTATCCACTCCTATCTTCGATGGTGCAGACGAGAACGATATCATGGATACCCTTGATATCGCCAATGATTATGTAAACACTTCCTGGGAAGAGTTCCAGGAGAAATACAAAGATACCTTAAAACCAGAGGTAATGGACTACTTAGGCAGCCATCTGGAGCACAGAGAGCTGTGGAAGGGCGTTCCGTTAAGCCGCGATGGTAAAGTACGTCTGCGTGATGGCCGTACCGGTGAGTATTTCGACAGCCCGGTAACCATCGGACACATGCACTACCTGAAACTCCATCATCTGGTTGATGATAAGATCCATGCACGTTCCACTGGTCCTTACGCGCTGGTTACCCAGCAGCCTCTGGGTGGTAAAGCTCAGTTCGGCGGACAGCGTTTTGGTGAGATGGAGGTATGGGCACTGGAGGCATATGGTGCTTCCTACACCTTACAGGAGATCCTGACTGTGAAGTCCGATGATGTAGTAGGACGTGTAAAGACCTACGAAGCAATCATCAAGGGCGAGAACATTCCGGAGCCGGGCGTACCGGAATCCTTCAAGGTATTATTAAAAGAGCTTCAGTCCCTGGGTCTGGATGTCCGTGTTCTGAAAGACGACGGAACAGAGGTAGAAATGGCCGAGAACATCGACTATGGCGATACCGATCTGCGTTCCATCATCGAAGGCGACAGACATTACGGAAACCGGGAAGACGGATTAGCTGACCAGGGCTATCAGTACCAGGAATTCAAAGATGGTGAGCTGGTTGGCGTAGAGAATGAGGAAGATAACGTTAATCTGGATGAGGATGATTCCTACGATGATTACACTTCCGATGATAACGAATAGGAGGGAGTACACTGATGCCGGAGACGAAAGAAACTTATCAGCCATTGACATTTGATGCGATTAAGATTGGTCTGGCTTCTCCTGAAAAGATTCTGGAGTGGTCCCACGGTGAAGTTAAAAAACCGGAGACAATTAACTACCGTACATTAAAACCGGAGCGCGACGGTCTTTACTGCGAAAGAATTTTCGGACCAACCAAAGACTGGGAATGTCACTGCGGTAAATATAAGAAAATCAGATACAAAGGTGTCATCTGCGACCGATGCGGCGTAGAGGTAACCAAGTCCAGCGTTCGTAGAGAGCGTATCGGACACATTGCACTTGCAGCTCCAGTATCCCATATCTGGTATTTTAAGGGTATTCCAAGCCGTATGGGTCTGCTGCTTGACATTTCTCCAAGAATCCTGGAGAAAGTGCTGTACTTTGCTTCCTATATCGTTCTGGATCCTAAGGAGACTGGCCTGCAGTATAAGCAGGTCCTCTCCGAGAAAGAGTACAGAGAAGAGGTAGAAAAATATGGCTACGGCTCCTTCCGTGTAGGTATGGGTGCTGAGGCGATCCAGGAACTGTTAAAAGCGATCGATCTTCAGAAAGATTCCGATGAGCTTCGTGCAGCGATGAAGGACGCAACTGGCCAGAAACGTGCAAGAATCATCAAGAGACTGGAGGTTGTTGACGCATTCTTAAGCTCTGGCAACCGCCCAGAGTGGATGATCATGACTGTGATTCCAGTTATCCCACCGGATATCCGTCCTATGGTTCAGCTGGATGGCGGCCGTTTCGCTACTTCCGACTTGAATGACTTATATAGGAGAATCATCAACCGTAACAACCGTCTGGCAAGACTGCTGGAACTGGGTGCACCGGATATCATTGTCCGCAATGAGAAACGTATGCTTCAGGAGGCAGTTGATGCCCTGATCGATAACGGCAGAAGAGGACGTCCAGTTACCGGACCAGGCAACCGTGCATTAAAATCCCTTTCTGATATGCTGAAAGGTAAACAGGGACGTTTCCGTCAGAACCTGTTAGGTAAGCGAGTTGACTATTCCGGACGTTCCGTAATCGTCGTTGGACCAGAATTAAAGATTTATCAGTGTGGTCTGCCAAAAGAGATGGCGATCGAGCTGTTCAAGCCTTTCGTTATGAAAGAGCTGGTTTCCAATGGTACCGCACACAACATCAAGAATGCGAAGAAGATGGTAGAGCGTTTACAGCCAGAAGTTTGGGATGTGCTGGAAGACGTAATCAAAGAGCATCCGGTTATGTTAAACCGTGCTCCTACACTGCATAGACTGGGTATCCAGGCATTCGAGCCGATCCTGGTTGAAGGTAAGGCAATTAAGCTGCATCCATTGGTATGTACCGCATTCAACGCCGACTTCGATGGTGACCAGATGGCTGTCCATCTGCCACTTTCCGTAGAAGCTCAGGCAGAGTGCCGCTTCTTACTGTTATCTCCGAACAACTTACTGAAGCCGTCCGATGGTGGCCCTGTAGCCGTTCCTTCTCAGGATATGGTACTTGGTATCTACTATCTGACTCAGGAGAGACCTGGCGCTATTGGTGAGGGCATGTGTTTCAAGAGCAAGAACGAAGCAATCCTGGCTTATGAGAATAAGGCAGTTACCCTTCACTCCCGTGTTAAGGTAAGAGTTGAGAAGACCATGCCAGACGGAACCGTTAAGAGCGGTATCGTCGAGTCTACCGTAGGACGTTTCATTTTCAATGAGATCATTCCTCAGGATTTAGGTTTCGTAGACCGTTCCATCCCAGGTAATGAGCTGAAACTGGAAGTCGATTTCCACGTAGGCAAGAAGCAGTGTAAGCAGATCCTTGAGAAAGTCATCAATGTTCATGGCGCAAGCAAGACTGCTGAGACTCTGGATGATATTAAGGCAATCGGTTACAAGTACTCCACAAGAGCAGCTATGACCGTATCCATTTCCGATATGACCGTGCCTGCAAGCAAGCCACAGCTGATTGCAGATGCACAGGCAACTGTAGATAAGATCGCGAAGAACTTCCGTCATGGTCTGATCACAGAAGAAGAGCGTTACAAAGAGGTTATTGAAACCTGGAAGAAAGCCGATGATCAGCTGACTCATGATCTGTTAACAGGTCTTGATAAGTACAACAACATCTTTATGATGGCTGACTCTGGTGCGCGAGGATCTGATAAGCAGATCAAACAGCTGGCTGGTATGCGTGGTTTGATGGCAGATACAACTGGTCACACCATCGAACTTCCTATCAAGTCCAACTTCCGTGAAGGTCTTGATGTACTGGAGTACTTCATCTCCGCTCATGGTGCTCGAAAAGGTATGTCCGATACCGCTCTTCGTACTGCGGACTCTGGTTACTTAACCAGACGTCTGGTAGACGTTTCCCAGGATCTGATCATCCGTGAGGTAGACTGCTGTGAAGGCAAGGATATCCCATACATGGAGATCAAGGCATTTACCGATGGCAATGAGACCATCGAGGGTCTGGAAGAGCGTCTGACAGGCAGATTTATCGCAGAAACCATTACCGATCCGGATACTGGTGAAGTAGTTGTCAAAGCAAACCATATGTGTACACCAAAACGTGCGGCAGCCGTTATGAAGGTATTAAAGAAGCTTGGCAGAGATTCTGTTAAGATCCGTACCGTATTAAGCTGTAAATCCCACATTGGTGTCTGCGCAAAATGTTATGGCGCAAACATGGCAACTGGCCAGGCAGTACAGGTTGGTGAGGCTGTCGGTATCATCGCAGCACAGTCCATCGGTGAGCCTGGTACCCAGCTGACCATGCGTACTTTCCATAGCGGCGGCGTTGCCGGCGGCGATATCACACAGGGTCTTCCTCGTGTCGAGGAGCTTTTCGAGGCCCGTAAACCTAAGGGTCTTGCGATCATCACCGAGTTTGGCGGCGTAGTCAATATCAAAGATACCAAGAGAAAACGTGAGATCATCGTTACCGATTTTGAGACCGGCAACTCCAAGACTTATCTGATTCCTTACGGTTCCCGTATCAAGGTAACAGAAGGGCAGGTAATCGAGGCTGGTGATGAGCTGACTGAAGGTAGTGTAAATCCACACGATATCCTGAAGATCAAGGGTGTTCGTGCCGTACAGGATTACATGATCCAGGAGGTTCAGCGTGTATACCGTCTGCAGGGTGTAGAAATCAACGATAAGCACGTTGAGATGATCGTTCGTCAGATGTTAAAGAAGATCCGTGTCGAGGAGAGTGGAGATGGCGATGTGCTTCCGGGAGTTTCCATGGACGTTCTGGACTTCAACGATATGAACGAGGCTCTGATCGCAGAGGGCAAACGTCCGGCAGAGGGCAAACAGGTTATGCTTGGTATCACCAAGGCATCCCTGGCAACCGATTCCTTCCTGTCAGCCGCTTCCTTCCAGGAGACCACCAAGGTTCTGACAGAAGCAGCGATCAACGGTAAGGTTGACCATCTGATCGGTCTGAAAGAGAACGTTATCATCGGTAAGCTGATCCCGGCTGGTACCGGTATGAAGCGTTATCGTTCCGTAAAACTGAACACAGATGCTCATATGATCGAGGAGCCAACCGAGGCAGAGGATGAGAATGCAGAGATCACTCTTTCCGAGGGTGCAGAGGATTCCGTAGCAGAAGAGGTTCTGGATCTGGATGAAGGATCTGATGAGGAATAAGAATCACACCGATAGGTGACAATGGCGCAGCTAGGCGAAAGCTTAGCTGCGTTTTCCTATTATAAACAACAGGGACAGTAGGAGGAACGTATGAAAGGCTTAGGAACCATCATCAATGTCATAGCCATTCTCATAGGTGGAATCGGCGGACTTTTATTTGGAAAGAAGATGAAGAAGCGATACCAGGATACGCTGATGAGTGCTAACGGCCTGTGTGTGTTATTCTTAGGAATCGGCGGCTGCATGGAAGAAATGTTAAAGCTTGCGGATGGCAGACTGAAAAGTGGAGGAAGCATGATGATGATTGCTTCTTTTGCCATTGGTGCACTTCTTGGAGAATGGATCAACCTGGAACTTCATATGGAAGAATTCGGTGAGTGGCTGAAGAGAAAGACGGGAAGCGACGGGGATAACCGGTTTGTGGATGCCTTTGTGACCGCGTCCCTGACCGTATGTATCGGAGCCATGGCGGTGGTTGGGTCCATCAAAGATGGTATTTCTGGAGATTATACCATTTTAGCGGCAAAAGCAGTGCTGGACCTGATCATCATTTTGGTGATGACCGCGTCCATGGGCAAAGGCTGTATGTTTTCCGCTATCCCTGTGGGAATCTTCCAGGGATCCATCACGATTCTGGCGGGTCTGATCGAACCGCTGATGACAGAAGAGGCTCTGTCCAATATTTCCCTGACCGGATCTATGCTGATTTTCTGTGTGGGAATCAATCTGATGTTTGGGAAGAAGATCAAAGTGGCCAATCTTTTGCCCACGCTTTTGATTGCGGTGATTTGGGCGTTTCTTCCTATAAAATAAGATTTCTCTTTAAAATAAAGTAAAAAATATTTTACAAAAAAATTCAAAACTTTCGGCTTGACATCTTTGGAGAATCTGTATATAATGAGAAAGCGTGCGAAAACATGTGGTTTTCGTGTGCAAAAAAAGCTGAACTACAGCAACCACAGACAATATCACAGGAGGTGAAAAGAATGCCAACATTTAACCAGTTAGTTAGAAAAGGAAGACAGACATCTGTAAAGAAATCTACTGCACCAGCTCTGCAGAAAGGTTACAACTCCTTACAGAAACGCGCTACCGACATTTCTTCTCCACAGAAGAGAGGTGTTTGTACCGCTGTTAAGACTGCTACACCTAAAAAGCCAAACTCTGCTCTTAGAAAGATCGCCAGAGTTCGTCTTTCCAACGGCATCGAAGTAACAAGCTATATCCCAGGAGAGGGACACAACCTTCAGGAGCATAGCGTTGTTCTGATCCGTGGCGGTAGAGTAAAAGACTTACCAGGTACCAGATATCATATCGTTAGAGGTACCCTGGATACCGCAGGTGTTGCAAACAGAATGCAGGCCCGTTCCAAATACGGCGCTAAGAGACCAAAAGCGAAAAAGTAATTAGAAACACAAAGTGAATTGGAATCACTAACAGCAGTAAAGTGTATTAGTTAGTGCCGGATTTGTGATATTGCCTGTAGGTTGCAGGAAATAGAATGACCGAGCGCGAACACATTTTATGGAAACATGTGAGTACCGATGAATTAATTTTTATAATTAAGGAGGGAAGTAACGTGCCACGTAAAGGACATACTCAGAAAAGAGACGTATTGGCAGACCCAATCTACAACAATAAGGTTGTTACCAAACTGATCAACAACATTATGTTAGATGGTAAGAAGGGTGTTGCCCAGAAGATCGTATACGGTGCTTTTGAGCAGGTTGCAGAGAAGACCGGTAAGGAAGCAGTAGAAGTATTCGAGGAAGCTATGAACAACATCATGCCTGTACTGGAAGTTAAGGCAAAACGTATCGGTGGTGCTACCTATCAGGTGCCGATCGAGGTTAAGCCAGAGAGAAGACAGGCATTAGCACTTCGCTGGATCACCGCTTATTCTCGTAAGAGAGGCGAGAAGACTCAGGAAGACAGACTTGCTAATGAGATTATGGATGCCGCTAACAACACTGGCGCTTCCGTAAAGAAGAAAGAAGACATGCACAAGATGGCAGAGGCTAACAAGGCATTTGCTCATTACAGATTCTAATAGGAGGAACCAAATTGGCTGGAAGAGAATATCCGTTGGAGAGAACCAGAAATATTGGTATTATGGCTCATATCGATGCTGGTAAGACCACACTGACCGAGCGTATCCTGTATTACACTGGTGTAAACTACAAAATTGGTGATACTCATGAAGGTACTGCTACCATGGACTGGATGGAGCAGGAGCAGGAAAGAGGTATCACAATCACTTCAGCTGCTACTACCTGTCACTGGACTCTGCAGGAGAACTGCAAGAGAAAACCAGGTGCTCTGGAGCATCGTATCAACATCATTGATACCCCAGGACACGTTGACTTTACAGTAGAGGTTGAGCGTTCCCTTCGTGTACTTGACGGCGCTGTTGGTGTCTTCTGTGCAAAAGGCGGTGTAGAGCCACAGTCTGAGAACGTATGGCGTCAGGCTGATACCTACAATGTACCACGTATGGCATTCATCAATAAGATGGATATCCTTGGTGCAAACTTCTACGGCGCAGTAGAGCAGATCAAGACCCGTCTGGGTAAGAACGCTATCTGCCTGCAGCTGCCAATCGGTAAGGAAGATGAGTTCAAAGGAATCATCGACTTATTCGAGATGAAAGCCTACATCTACAATGATGATAAGGGCGAGGACATCTCTATCGTAGAGATCCCAGATGATATGAAGGACGAGGCTGAACTGTATCGTACTGAGTTAATCGAGAAAATCTGCGAGTTAGATGATGATCTGATGATGCAGTATCTGGAGGGCGAGGAGCCATCCGTTGAAGAAATGAAGAAGGTTTTAAGAAAAGCTACCTGCGAGTGTACCGCTGTTCCAGTATGTTGTGGTTCTGCATACAGAAACAAAGGTGTTCAGAAGCTCCTGGATGCAATTCTTGAGTATATGCCTTCTCCAGTTGATATCCCACCAATCAAGGGCGTTGACTTAGATGGCAACGAGGTTGTGAGACACTCTTCTGATGAAGAGCCATTCTCCGCTCTGGCATTCAAGATCATGACTGACCCATTCGTTGGTAAACTTGCATTCTTCCGTGTGTACTCCGGTACTATGAACTCCGGTTCTTATGTACTGAACGCTACCAAGGATAAGAAGGAGCGTGTAGGACGTATTCTTCAGATGCATGCAAACAAGAGACAGGAGTTAGACAAGGTTTATTCCGGAGATATCGCTGCAGCTGTTGGTTTCAAGAACACAACAACTGGTGATACTATCTGTGATGATCAGCATCCTGTAATCCTGGAATCCATGGTATTCCCGGAGCCAGTTATCGATATCGCAATCGAGCCAAAGACCAAAGCTGGTCAGGGCAAGATGGGCGAGGCACTGGCAAAACTTGCAGAGGAGGATCCAACCTTCCGTGCAAAGACAAACCAGGAGACTGGTCAGACTATCATCTCTGGTATGGGCGAGCTTCATCTGGAGATCATCGTAGACCGTCTGCTTCGTGAGTTCAACGTTGAAGCTAACGTTGGTGCTCCACAGGTTGCTTACAAAGAGACCTTTACTAAGGCCGTTGATGTAGACAGCAAGTACGCTAAACAGTCTGGTGGTCGTGGTCAGTACGGTCACTGTAAAGTACACTTCGAGCCAATGGATGCAAACGCAGAAGAGACCTTCAAGTTTGATTCCACAGTCGTTGGTGGTGCAATCCCGAAAGAGTACATCCCAGCTGTTGGTGCAGGTATCGAAGAGGCTGCGAAGTCCGGTATCCTTGGTGGATTCCCAGTTCTGGGTGTTCACGCTACTGTATTCGATGGTTCCTACCATGAGGTAGACTCCAACGAGATGGCATTCAAGATTGCTGGTTCCCTGGCATTCAAAGAGGCTATGCAGAAAGCAGGATCCGTTCTTCTTGAGCCGATCATGAAAGTAGAAGTAACCATGCCTGAGGAGTACATGGGAG
>CAKRWX010000006.1 GCA_934418055.1 uncultured Lachnospiraceae bacterium | reverse complement strand
CCAGTTGAGAACTTAATGGTTCCTGGACATAAGAAAGTAGTATTGGGTATCCGTCCGGAGTTCTTAAAACAGACCGAGGAAAACTGCCTGGAGACCTCCGTTGAGTCCTCTCTGCCATCTGGTATGGAGACCATTCTGGTAACCAGAGTGGGCCACCAGCGCATGACCTCCGTGATCTTCGGAAGCGTGGATTTCAAGGTTGGAACCAAGATCCATATGGGATTTGCAGGCAATAATTACTTGTTATTTGATGCAGAAAGCGGCGAAAGAATGGGCGAAGGTCAGTTAATTTGCTGATTACCGGAACCCATTCCGGTAATAAAAGAAAAATTACCGTATCAATTTGCCACAAAAAATTTACCGTAATGGAATAAAAAATGGTAAATTCTATATAAATCAAGAGAGAGGAGGGGCTTATATGAAAATATTAGCCATTACAGCATGTACAGCGGGTATTGCCCACACCTACATTGCAAAGGAAAAAATCGAAAACGCTGCCAAAGAGCTGGGAGATGAAATCAAGGTCGAGACCCAGGGCTCTATCGGCGTTGAGAACGAGCTTACTCCAGAGGAGATCGCAGCAGCAGATGTTATCCTGATTTCTGCCGATATCCGTGTGAATAAGGATCGATTCAAAGGCAAACCAATTGTGGATATTCCGATCAGTACAGTTATGAAATCTCCAAAAGGTGTTCTGACCAAGATCCACGAGAAATTGGGCAAGTAATCAGAACGGAATCACACAACGCAAAGAAAAGGGGAAAAAAGGTATGGCAAAACAGAAAAAATTCATGTCGCACATTCTGACTGGTATTTCTTACATGATTCCAGTCGTTGTAGCTGGCGGTATCCTGGGTGCTCTGGCAAAAGCATTTGGCGGATGGAACATCGGCAGCGCAGTAGAGGCTGGTGCAACACCATTCTCTAACTTAAATCCATTTACATGGATCGGCTTCTGGTGGGGCGTTAACAAATTAAGTTCCTACGCAATGGACTTCGCAGTAGCAGTTATGACAGCAGGTGCTGCTTATTCCATCGCAGGCAGACCTGGTATCGTTCCTGGTATGGTAATCGGTTATTGTTCCTCACAGTCAAAGGCAGGTTTCCTTGGCGGTATGTTGATGGCATTCATCATCGGTTACGTTGTTAACTGGATGAAGGGCTGGAAGCTTCCAAAATGGTGCGAAGGTCTGAAACCTGTTATGATCATCCCGGTATGTTCTACATTTATCTGTGGTATGATCTTCCTGTGTGTATTCTCAATCCCGCTGTCCTTTATTATGAATGTATTCCAGCAGTGGATCATTTCCTTAAACGGCGGCGCAAAGGCAGTAATTGGAGCAGTAATCGGTGCCTGCATGGGATTTGATATGGGCGGTCCAGTTAACAAGACAGCATCCATGGCAGCTAACGCATTAGGCGCTGACGGTATCAATGGACCTATGTGTGCGAAGATCATCGGTGGTATGACACCTCCTATCGGTCTGTTTATTGCTACCTTACTGAAGAAAGACAAATTTACTAAGACAGAGATCGAAACTGCTAAGACAGCACTTCCAATGGGACTTTGCTTCATCACTGAGGGCGTTCTTCCTTTCGCAGCAGCTGATCCGTTACATTTCATTCCGGCTTCCATGATTGGTTCCGCAGTAGCAGGTGCGATCGCAGTTGGTTCCGGATGTGAATCCGTAGCAGCACATGGCGGTATCTTCGTTGTTCCTATGATGAAGAATCCGGTTATGTTCCTGGTTGCCCTGGTAATTGGTTCTATCGTAACTGGCGTAGTCTATGCAATCATCAGAAAGCCACTGGCAGAGCAGACAGAGGCAGAAGATGACAACATGGATGTAGATATTGATATCAATATTGGTTAATAGTGTTGTAAAAAAGTCCAAACGGGCACAAAATGCCTGTTTGGACTTGCAAATTTAAAGGCCTGTTATACAATAGGATTGTAACGCAGACCACACGAAAAAAGGAGAGAAAAATCATGTTAGTATCTATGAAAGCAATTCTTGATGACGCAAATGAGAATAACTATGGCGTTATGGCTATGAACTCCATCAACATGGAGATGGCAAGAGCTGGTATTATGGCAGCAGAGGAAGAGCATTCCGCGATCATCATCCAGTTTGGTAATGGTCAGATGAACAATCATGCACACCTGGAAGAGATGGTTCCGATGATCAAGGAATTAGCTGCAAGAGTACATGTTCCGGTAGCTTTAAACTTCGATCACGGCGCTGATTTCTATGCAATCACAAACTGCATCAATGCAGGCTTCACAAATGTTATGTTTGATGGTTCCGCCCTTCCATATGAGGAGAACGTAAAGAGAACTGCGATCATCTCCGCACTGGCACACGGCATGGGATGCTCCGTTGAGGGCGAGTTAGGCCATGTTGGACAGGCTGCTGATGCTGATGATGCCAACGTGGATTTATACACTAACCCAGATCAGGCTCTGGATTTTGTAAACAGAACCCATGTAGACGCTCTGGCAGTTGCGATCGGTACTGCTCATGGCGCTTATCCAAAGGGAAAAGTTCCGAAGTTAGATTTTGAAAGACTGAAACTGTTAAAAGAGACCTTAAAGATGCCATTAGTACTTCACGGCGGTTCTGGTTCCGGTGAAGAGAACCTGCGTAAAGCAGTTGCATGCGGTATCAATAAGATCAACGTATGTACAGATGCATTTGAGGCTGGTAAGGTAGCTACCTTAAAGGCACTGGAAGAGGATCCGAACCTTGATTATATGCATATGTGCATGGCTGCTGAAGCCGGCATCAAGCAGTTCGTAAAGGATTACATGAAGGTAATCGGTTCCAGCGGACGTTTCATCTATGGTGAGGCTGTTTCCAAGAGCCACGAATAATCGATACACGACGTTTTTTCACTAAATAGCAAGAGGTGTCCGGTTGAAACAGAATAAAAATACATTATATAACAATCAAATACTGAAATGTCTTATGACTGGCGATACATTTACAACTCAGCAGATTGCAGATAATGTAGGTTTATCTGAAAAGACAGTTCGAACCAGGATCAATCAGCTGAACGACTGGCTGGTTGAACAGGGACTGGGACGGATCGAGCGAAAGCAGGGAACGGGAATATGGCTGGAACTGGATGAGGGCCAGAAAGTGCAGCTGTCAGGACGGCTGCAGACCAGCGACGATCTCCCTGCTTCAACCGGATTCGATAATAGAAATAAACAGCTGATCGGGAAATTACTGAAGCTGAAGCCAGGGGAGACCACGACGCTGCAGCAATTGGCGGATAGCTTATATTTAAGCCCGCCAACCGTGGGTGGCCTGCTGAAGGCAGTTGCCGATTGGTTCGAAGAAAGACATTTAAGAGTGGCATCCATACGGAGCAAAGGAATTTGTCTTGAGGGAGACGAATATAATTTGAGGATCGCCATCAGTGATTACATGATGGAGATGATGCCGGAAGTGTTAGAGGCTTTGCTGGGAACCTTTGCTCCGGGCGTGGATGTTGCCCGGATCCGCAAGATCGTTGTGGAGGCGGAGAATGCCTGGAGGATCGAACTGGCAGACCGGTCCTTTAAGATGGTATGGATCATGACCTGTTTATCCATTTCCAGAAAATGCCCGGCTGACGAGAGGACTTTTATTTCCGCAGAGGAGAATATCCAGCATTATAATGAATATTCCTTTGCCGAGTCCATCTATCAGCGGATTGAGAAAGAGTATCAGATCAAAATTGCTGAGACGGATATCCGGTTTTTGGCGGTTCTTCTGCTCAGCGCAAAAAAATTAAAAAATTTCCGGGATCTTCAGGAAGAAGATTATGCCAAACAGTATGATAAGGATTTGGAAAAGTTTGTAAAGCTGGTGATCGACACCATTGATTCTGTTCTGGATATCGATCTTTCCGAAGATCGGTTATTAGTTGAGAGCTTAACGCTCCATATGAGATCGGCTATTTTCCGGATGAAATATTCGACGGCGACAGGCGATAGCATCAGTAAATATGTCAAGAGTGAATATAAGCAGACGTTTCTTGCGACTTGGTCCACCAGCAACCTGTTTGAAGAATATTATGACGTACAGGTGACAGAGGACGAGCTGGCGGGAATTACCCTGTATATTCAGGCGGCTATCATAAGGCAGAAAAAGGGACGCCCGATCGAGGCATTGCTGATCAGCGAAGGCGGTATGGCCACCAGTCAGTTGAATATTGAAAAATTAAAATACAGCATTCCGGAGATTACCGATATAAGAGCTACCAGTTACCATGATTTCCGTTTATCCCAGTGCAGGGATATGGATGTGATCATTAATACAACTGGGGAAGAGATCCACGATGACCGGGTCGTGGCAGTAGATGCGAGACTGTCCGAGCAGGGAATCGAGTCAGTACGTCAAAAGGTAAATCAGATCTATTATTTCCGGAAACGGAAAGAGTTTCATTTTAACAGTCTCTGTCATCAGCTATTCGATGTGGACCTGTTTTTACTGAAGCCTGAAGTGGAAAATAAGGACCAGCTGATTACCATGATGGTAAAGAAACTGGAAGAAAAGGGAGATGTAACTCCCAATTACTTACAGAGTGTATTTGACCGGGAGAGGGCAACAACGACAAGCATTGGCAGGGGAGTGGCGATTCCTCATGGAAACATGACGGAGGTCAATGAGCCGAAGATCGTTGTGGCGATCCTGGATAAGCCAATCAGCTGGCATGATGATATGGTAGATGTCGTATTTCTGCTGGCAGTGAAGATGACATCACAGGTTGAGATAAAACGCACCAAGCAGTTTTATAAGGATTTTCTTCAGCTGACCGATAATGATGAGAATCTGGAGGCCATGAAGAAATTAAAGACACCATTGGATATTTATCAGTATTTTATTAAATAAAATGAGGGGAGAAAAATACTATGGCAGTAAAAGAAATTCTGGACAAGAGAGTCATCGATTTAGACATGACAGCAAAAACAAAGGATGAGGTCATCCGTCATTTAGCAGGTCTTCTTCATGAGGCTGGATATGTAGATGATCTTGAGGGTTACATCAAAGATGTATATTTAAGAGAGAGCGAAGGCATTACAGGTATCGGCGGCCATGTAGCAATCCCACACGGCAAATCTGATTATGTAGATAAAGTAGGTATCGCAGTAGGAAGAACCCATGACATGGTAGAGTGGGAGTCCTATGATGGAGAGCCATCCCAGTTATTCTTCTTATTCGCAGTACCGTCCGATAACGAAGGTGCAAAAGACCATCTGCGTCTGATCGCTGAGTTAGCTGGTAAGCTGGGCAACGATGAGACCATGAAGAAATTACAGACTGCTAAGACTTACGAGGAACTGTTAGAGGCATTTTCATAAATCGTTGAAAATTAATCATGCAGATTCGTAAGGAGGTTCGTCAGATGGAAACACGTCAGATTGGAAAATCAGGAATTGAGACCAGTGCGTTAGCTCTTGGCTGCTGGGCCATTGGCGGCGGAAGCTGGTGGGGAGATAATGATGACCAGATGTCAGTCGACACCATTCACAGAGCGTTTGATCTGGGTATCCGCTGGATCGATACGGCAAGAGTCTATGGCTTCGGACACAGCGAAGAAGTTGTCGGCAAGGCATTGAAGGAGTTACCAAGAGACCAGGTGATTATTTCCACCAAGTGCGCGCTTCAGTGGTATGAGAAGAAAGGTGAATATCATTTTACCAGAGATGGACATGAGGTTTACCGGGATCTGTCACCGAAGGCCATCCGGAGAGATCTGGAGAAGAGCTTACAGGCTCTTGGAACCGATTATATTGATGTGTATTACACTCATTGGCAGTGCAAGACCTACGGGTTAGTGCCAGTGGCAGAAACCATGGAAGAACTTCTGAAGATGAAGAAGGAAGGTAAGATCCGTGCAATCGGCGCTTCCAATGTAAATCTTCAGGTGAT
This sequence comes from uncultured Lachnospiraceae bacterium, assembly GCA_934418055.1. GTDB lineage: Bacteria > Bacillota > Clostridia > Lachnospirales > Lachnospiraceae > UBA3402. The sequence continues at coordinate 19,572 of CAKRWX010000006.1, read as the reverse complement.
GAAGGATTATGTGGCTGCAGGACAGCTGGATGTGATCCAGGAGAAATTAAGTATTCTGGACCGGAAGCCGGAGGAAGAACTGCTACCATTCTGTGAAGCGCATGGAATCAGCCTTCAGACCTATTCTCCGATTGAACAGGGACTTTTGGCAGGCAAAGCGCCAGATGATTATGTTCCGAAGCCGGGGGAGGTACGCGAAGGCAGAGTATGGTGGAGACCAGAGAATATCCGTATGGCAAATGAGATGCTGGCTGGATGGAAAGATCTGACAGAAAAATATCAGTGTACACTGGCAAATCTTTGTATCAAGTGGAATTCTATGTTATCTCCAAACATCAACGTATTATGCGGAGCAAGAAAAATCTCCCAGATTGAGGATACTGCAAAATCGCTGGATATTCCGATGACCAGGGAAGATTTTTTACGGATGAAGGCAGATGCAGACAGAATCATTGCAAAACATGTTTAAATCAAGTATAATAAGAGGGCAGTGATTCGATTATTTATAAAAGACCGGTTTTTCAGACCGGATCAAAAGAAAGGGAGAATAAAATCATGAAAATTGCATTAATGAACGAATTTAGCCAGTCTTCCAAGAACCCAACAATCTTAGGCGAGTTAAAGAAGGTTGTTGAGCCAATGGGACATACGGTATACAATACAGCTATGGAGGCTCCATTAGTTCCTCAGGATGTACCGGAAGCTTATACCGAGGACAACCCAAGACTGACTTATCTGCATCTGGGTATCCAGGCAGCTCTGCTGTTAAATTCCGGCGCTGTTGATTTCGTAATCACAGGCTGCGGTACTGGCCAGGGCGCATTAATGTCTTTAAATATGTATCCAGGCGTTGTCTGCGGATACTGCATCGAGCCAACTGACGCATATCTGTTCTTACAGATCAACAATGGTAACGCTTTATCCATTCCTTACGCAAAGGGATTTGGCTGGGGCGCAGATCTGAACTTAAACAACATTTTCACAAAGGCATTTGGTTCACCAAAGGGTCAGGGTTATCCAGCATCTGGTAAAGAAAGCCAGAACCGCAACGCTGCGATCCTGTCTACGATGAAGACTCAGATTGCAAAACCATTAGTAGAGGCATTAAAATCTCTGGATCAGAACATGGTAAAAGAAGCTCTGATTCCTAGATTCTTAGACTGCTTCTATGCAGGCTGCAAAGATGACGAACTGAAAGCATACGTTGACAGCGTTGTTGCATCTAAATAATTTTTAGAAACAGCATTACTTAAAAATAGAAGCCGGGCGTATCCGAACAGATGCGTCCGGCTTTTTTGGCAGAAAGAGACTTCTGGATTTACAGGGAACAGAATGGACGGAAGTTTCGTGGGTGTGAAGAGAGAAGAGAAAAAGGAGATAATGTTATGAAGAATTTTACGGATCTGACAGGTAAGAAAGCAATCGTAACCGGCGCGGCACAGGGTCTTTGCCATGGCATGGCAGAGGGTTTGATGGAGGCTGGCGCTGAGGTGTGTATCATTGACATTAATCCAAAGACTCCGGAGGTAGCGAAGGAGTTCTGCGACAGAGGATTTACCTGCCACAGCGTGATCGCTAATTTAGGGGACGCAGAGAGCCTGAAACATGGTTTCGAGGATGCAGTTAAGTCCTTAGGCGGACATCTGGATATTATTGTTAACGGTGCTGGTGTGCAGAAACGTCATCCATCGGAGGAGTTCCCATATGAGGACTGGGAGTTCGTCTTAAATATCAACTTAAACGCAGTATTCCGTCTGTGCCAGCTGGCTGGAAAGCAGTTTATGGCTCAGGGAAGCAAGGGGAAGATCATCAACATCGCTTCGATGTTATCCTTCTTTGGCGGATTTACCGTACCGGCTTATGCAGCTTCCAAGGGTGGTGTTGCCCAACTGACGAAAGCTCTGTGCAACGAGTGGGCTGGCAAGGGCATCAATGTCAACGCCCTGGCGCCTGGTTATATGGATACGGAGATGAATACCGCACTGACAGATCCGTCCAATCCAAGATTTAAGGAGATCACAGATCGTATCCCGGCGCATGTATGGGGAACTCCAGAAGACATGAAAGGACCATGCGTATTCCTGGCATCTGCGGCTTCTGATTACTTAAATGGCGCGATCATTCCAGTTGATGGCGGATATTTAGTGAAATAACCAGATAAGAAACAAGGCGATTTGTGAGGATGCTGGTGGATCCACAGAAATAAGAGGTGGATCGCCGGGATATGAGGGGAGAACATATGGAACAGTTAAAGTCAATTTATTTGCCACAATTCACCATCGGTGAAGATGCATTTGACCATTTCCAGTGTGAGATGGTAAAATACGGGAAGAAGCTTTTTGTGATCCATGGGGAGCGAGCGTGGAAAGCAGCCAGGGATTATGTGGTTCCTGCCATTGAGAAAGCGGGACTTGCCATGCTTGGAGAGCTGCTGTACGGCCATGACGCCACCCATGAAAATGTAAAAAAGATTTGTGAAGATCCGAGAGCCAAAGAGGCGGATATGCTTCTGGCAGTTGGCGGCGGTAAATGCTTAGATACAGTAAAATTAGCGGCAGACCACCTGGGGAAACCGGTATTTACAGTGCCGACCATTGCTTCTAACTGCGCGCCGATCACCAAGATCAGCATTATGTACCATGAGGACGGCTCTTTCTGCGATATTCCGAGACTGCATCACGTACCGGCTCATTGCTTTATCGACCCACGGATTATTCTGGCGGCTCCGATCAAGTATTTCCGGGCGGGTATCGGCGACGCTATGGCGAAGAATGTAGAGTCTGAGTGGTCTGCCAAAGCGGGAGAACCACTGGATTACGGCAGTGAACTGGGTATCACCGCAGGAAAACTTTGCTTCTATCCATTCTTAAAAGAAGGAAAGAAGGCGCTGAAGGACGCAGAGGCGGGAGTTGTCACTGAGGAATTAGAGGACTGTATCTTGAATGTAGCCATTTCCCCAGGTATCGTGTCCGTATCCGTTCATCCGAATTACAATGGCGGTATCGCCCATGCATTGTTCTATGGTTTGACTTGTCGGAAACATATCGAAAAGAATCATCTGCACGGCGAGGTGGTCTCCTACGGAACCCTGGTGAATCTGATGGTGGATCAGAATATGGAGAAGTTAAAGCTGGCTTATAATTTTAATAAGGAGGTTGGACTTCCGACCTGTCTGACAGATCTGGAGCTGGAGAAGGACGATCCGCTGGAGGATGTTCTGCGGATCACCATGGAAAATCAGGAACTGACCCATACGCCGTATCCGGTGAACGCAAAGATGATCCACGAAGCGATCCTGAAATTGGAAGATTACAGAGGATAAAAGAAAAGTAAGAAAAGAGGATTTGTGTCATGCGCGGACAGATGTATTTAAAAGGAATGAAAGAAGGAATTCCAGTTGCCCTGGGATATTTCTTTGTTTCTATCACCATAGGAATCGCGGCCAGGCTGGCGGATCTGACGCCGATGCAGGCGGCAGTCATGTCACTGACGAATTTAACTTCAGCGGGGCAGTTTGCTTCCTTTACCCTGATCGCATCAGGGGCGTCCTTTGTGGAGATGGCAATTTCTCAGGCGGTGATCAACCTGCGGTACTGTCTCATGTCCTGTGCCCTGTCCCAGAAGATCGACCATAAGCTTCCTATGGGGCACCGGTTGTGCATGGCTTTTGGCATTACTGACGAAATTTTCGGCCTCTGCATTTCCCAGAAGGGAAAGCTGGAGCCCTGGTATATGTACGGTGTCATGAGCGTGGCCATTCCAGGATGGGTAGCTGGTACGGTTCTGGGTATCCTGTCTACGGGCGTGCTGCCGCAGCCACTGTTAAATGCCATGAGTATGGCGCTGTATGGTATGTTTATCGCCGTATTCGTTCCAGCAGCAAGAGATAACCGGATACTGGTGCCGATCATAGGCATCGCTATGGCTGCCAGCGCGGCATTCCAGCTGCTTCCGATGTTTGATTTCATTTCTTCCGGTATGAAGATCATCATTTTGACGTTGGTGATCTCCATGGCGGCGGCATTATTATTCCCGATCCAGGAGGAAGAGTCATGAAAAATTATATGTATATTTTAGTGATGGCGGTAACTACCTATCTGATCCGTGTTGTGCCGATCACCCTGATGAGAAAAGAGATCCAAAACCGGACCTTCCGTTCCTTTTTGACTTATGTGCCATATGTGACACTGGCTGTGATGACGTTTCCGGCGATTTTAAGCATCACGGACTCACCCTGGATCTCCTGGGTGGGATTTCTGGTGGCCATGGTGCTGGCGTATTGCCGGGCCAGTTTATTTGTGGTGTCATTGGGGAGTTGTATTCTGGTGTTTGTGCTGCAGTTGTTATAATACATAATTATGATACCAGGGTCAAAAGGTCAGAAGTTCGACGCAAGCTTGCTTGCAGGAGAATTTTTGACCTTGGGACCCGCCAAAAACATGAGTAAGTAGCCATTTTTCAAAGAAAAATGAGCGAATTACGAATGTTTTTGAGAATTGCGGGAGCACGCAGTGCAGAGCAATTCGGTATCAGAGGGGTCAAAAGCTTTTGACCCCAACATCTAATTATAAAAGTAGAAACAGGGAGACTGTATTGAATGGAGGTGCCGCATGGAATTATATCAGTTAAAATATTTCTTATATGCGTCAAAATATGAAAATATCTCAAAAGCTGCCCAGGAACTCCGTGTAGCACAGCCATCTGTCAGCAAGGCGATCCAGGCACTGGAAAAAGAATTGCAGGTGGAGTTATTTGAACGTAACGGCAAACGGCTGAAGCTGACTTATACGGGAAGAGTTCTCAGGGAAAAAGTGTCCCAGGTCATCTGGAAATTAGATGAACTTCCAGATGAGCTGGGCAATCTGGGACGAGAGGCCCATATTATCAAATTAAATGCTGTTTCTGCGGTCACCCTGCTTCCTCCGATTATTGAGAAATTCAAAAAGGAAGAACCTGATGTGAAGTTTATCATCACCGATCAGAGGGAAAAGACGGACTGGGATGTGTGTATCTGCAGCGCGGAACCAGATACCACTTATACTTATGGAAAGGAACTGTTAAAGGAACGGGTATTTTTAGGAGTTTCCAAGGAATCAAAGCTCAGTGAGAAGCGGGTAGTGTCTTTGGATGATGTCCGAAATGAGAACTTTATCCTGCTCCCAAGGGGAACGGTCTTACGGAAACTGGCAGATGTCCGCTTCCGGGAGAATCATTTTCTTCCCAAAATCAGCATGGAATGTGATTCCACCCATCTGGTGAGCCAGTTAGTCAGCGGGGGAATGGGCATCACCTTATGGCCAGAATATTCCTGGGGCAAACGGGCAGATGTTCACTTAATGGGTATCCGGGAGACTGGATTTTACCGTTCTATTTTCCTGTTACAGCAAAGATCATCGGAAACTGCACCGATTGTCCGGAAATTTGCAGAATATGTAGAGGATTATATGAAGCAGCTGAAATCAGGGGATTAAGGAAAAAAGTCAGAATTGTCTTTCTTATATAAACAAAAATTATATGGATAGCAATAAATGTCCGCATAATAAAGACAAGTGTGCTTCCAATACGAGACAAATAGGTTCCTTTATTCTTTAAAAGAATATAAGAAATACAAATGTTATATTGGACATAAGAAAATACAATTGGTATGATTGTTATCAATAAATCACAGAGATAAAATATTGAAGACTTCTGTTTGATGATGGGAATAGATGAGTGGATACAAAGCTGTATCCGAGGTGGGAAAGCTATGTTCCATGGCCAAATAGGAGTTTTTTTTATACAATAAGAATTCTGTTGAAGTCAGATGGAGGGGGATTTATTATGAATCGCATGAATGAGTTGAACTGTTTACTGGCAGAAAAACTTGTAGAGGACATTAAGAAAGATTATGAGGCCTGCGGAATTGCCGTTGCTATCATTGATAAGAGCGGAAAAACCCAGTATGAGAAGTTCTGGGGTGTCCGTGATCTGGAGTCTGGCAAAGAAGTGAATGGAGACACTATTTTTGGCCTGGCATCCGTGACCAAGTCCTTTACTGCACTGTCTATCATGCAGCTGGAAGAAAAAGGCATTATTGATCTGGATGCGCCGATCAGTCAGTATATTCCAGAGTTTACGAATAAGAATCAGTCCAAGAAAGTGACCGTGAGACATCTGTTAAGCCATGCAGGCGGTTTCTTCCCGCTTCCACGTATCCTGGTTGGCAATGTAGCTGAGAGCCTGGGATTGGATGAAGAGAAAGATGGAGATTTCGCTTACAATGATGCAGTGGCACAGGAAGGCGTGAAGCTGGTTGCAGAGCGTCTGGATGCACAGACAAAGGAGAATGGCTTAAACGGTCAGCCTGGTGAGTATTTAAGCTACTGCAATGATGGATTTGGTCTGTTATCTGACATTATCCGCAGATACGGCGGCGAGCCATCTTTTGCAGATTACCTGGTAAAGCATGTATTAAAACCATTAGGTATGGAAAGAAGCTTCTGTGATTTTGTTCGTCCAAGCAAAGACGAGAACGCAGCAACTTTGTATAAAAAGGTAGACGGAGTCATGAGAGGCTCCAGAGATTATCATGATAACGCATTCGTATTAAATGGCGGCGGTGCGATGAAATCCACCTTAAATGACCTGAAAAAATATCTGGGCATGTACTTAAATCTTGGTAAAGCCGCAGATGGTACAAGAATCCTCAGCGAGTATGGGGTTCGCGAGATGTGTAAGCCACGTCAGGCATATGGAGCATTTGGCAACTATGGTTATGGCGTTTCCATGAAACAGTTAGATGACTTAAAGGTGATTGAGCACGGCGGCGCATTACCGGGTGTTTCTTCCAATATTGCATGGTCTTACGAAGCAGAAGCAGCAGTCATCGTACTGTGCAACACTTCCAACGTTCCGGTAAGCCTGATCTCCAATGCGATGATGAAAGCATATAATGGAAAGAACCCGATAGAGAAAAGAGATGTATGGCAGATTACCCCGTGGTCTGAAGAGACAATCGCAGCAGCTTCCGGTGTCTACAGTTCAGGAGAGGGAACAACTGCTGAGTTATACCGGAAAGCAGATGGAACCATTGGAGCAAGGGAAGAGGGAGTGGAGAAGAATATCATTCCAGTCAGCCCATATACTGCTATTATCCGCAATAAATATTCAGACCTGTTTATCAGACTGATTTTTAATGAAGAGAGAGGCATTTACGCCATGGCATATGGCAGCCGTTTAATTCCAAAGAGTAAATAGAGAGGTAAAATTTGTCTTATCAAGTAAGATGTTACATACGCAGAGTATTGTCTGCTCTCGCCCTCGCCATTGTGATCTTTGTGATCCGCAGGGAATGGCATCTGACCGGGTTTTCCAATGCCATGGCGATTTCTGGTATCTGTTTCCTGATCATGGCCCTGTTTCAGACTGCCAGATATTTAAGATGTTATGATCTGATCATTTTCGGATTTTTGAAATTCAAGCAGCTATGGAAAAACGAAAAGTTCATGGATAAGCACACAGGAAGCTATGGGGAATTCTTAGAAAACAGACGGTACGAAAAAAATTATGGAGAAACTTTTGCTGCGGCTGTTTGTATGTTTGTATGCTCGGCTGTGGTATTAGTGATATAAAAAAGAGGAGGAAAAGTGCAATGAGAAAAAACAAGAAGGCAATGCTGGTTTTATTATCAGCAGCGATGCTGGCAGGCGCTGTCAGCGGATGCTCCAAGTCTTCCAAAACGGAAGGCAGCATCGAATTTACGGAAGCAGCATCCACAGAAGCAGCAACTGATGCAAGTGCTGAAGAAACAAAAGCAGATCCAAATGGAGAGACCCCTACCGATGAGGGTTATGGTATCTTAAGAGAGGCATCTACAAATAAGATTGGTTCCTTAAACCCATTAACCTACATCAACTCCTACTCTTCCACACAGATCAAGAGATGTTCCGTGATTCTGTATACCTACTTCCCGAATGAGGACAATACTTTCTGTACCTTAAGCGGTGAGCTGGCAGCAGAAGACCCGATCAAGATGGATGATGAGGGTAAAGTATGGCAGATCAAGATCCGCGAAGGTGTAACCTGGGAGAATGGCGATCCGCTGAACGCAAATGATGTATATTATACATGGCAGATGATGCTGGATCCAAAGTTAGCAAACTTACGTGCAAGTAACTTTGCTAAAGACGTGATTGAAATTGATCATGCTATGGATTATTTCCAGGGCAACTGTACCTGGGATGAGGTTGGTTTAAAGCTGATCGACGACTATACACTGGAGATCCATACCGTAGCAGGACATGATGCAAGAGAGGTTATGACTCATCTGGCTCATCCGGCAAACTGCATCATCAACAAAGAGTACTATGAGAAAGGTATGAACGCAGATCGTACTGAGACTCTGTATGGTACCAGCAAAGATTACTGGATTTCCGCTGGTCCTTTCTTAGTAGATTCCTGGACTAACGATGCTGAGATCGTATTCAAGAAGAACCCGAACTACATCTTCAAAGATAAGATCTGGCTGGCAGGTATTGATATCAAGGTTGTTGAGGACACCAGCACACAGATGCAGCTGTTTGACAACGGCGAGATCGATTATGTAAAACTGAATGCAGAGACATTCTTACAGTATGAAGAGGATCCGCGAGTTCTGTATGCACCTGGAAACTCTGTAAGACATATCACCATCAACTCTGCTAACCCGGATCAGCCAATCCTTGGCAACGAGAAGTTCAGACAGGCTCTGTTCTATGCAACAGATCGTCAGACTATCTCTAAGATGGTAAAAGAAGATCCTGCTGATTACATTGTACCAACTACTCATATCATTGACCTTGCTAAGGGAACCAAGTTCCGTGATACCGAAGAGGGCAAGGCTAATACTCATGAGAACTATGGTTATGATGAGGAAAAGGCAAAACAGTTATTTAGTGAGGCTTTAGCAGAAGTAGGTGTTGATAAAGTATCCCTGACCATGATCTATAATGATGCTGCGCCACAGACGGTTATGAGTGAGTACTTACAGCAGAGCTGGCAGAAAGTATTTGGTGCAGATAAGTTCGAACTGAAACTGCAGGCTATGCCATCTTCCCAGCGTGGTGATCTGATGAGAAGCTGGAAGACCAAACCAAACAGCTATGAGATCAGCTGGGGTGGCTGGATCAGTACAGACTTAATGCCATGGAACGCATTCAAGTATTGGACAACTTACTATTCTGCTAAGAATGAGCCATACTTAAGTGAAGACTTTGATAAAGTGTTCAACGATGCAAACTTTGGTGAAGATCGTTTTGAGGACGGTGTTCGTCTGAAAGAAGTTGCTGAGATGGAGAAGATGTTGATCGAGCCAGCGATTATCATTCCAGTTACTGAGACTATGGACAAGTATCTGAAAGCTGACAGATTAGAGCTTACTATGAAGAACTGGGCTAACCGTGTTGAATGGGGCTGGGATTACGCTAAAATCGTAGAGTAATTACTGAACTCATAGGTGAGGAGATGCTGTAGGGAGTTTTCCTTGCGGCATCCCCTCATATTTTAGTAATTATTTCGAAAATGGAAAGAGGAATGTGGATGTTTCGATATATACTAGACAGAATTGTAGCAATGTTTCTTACACTGTTTATCATCGTTTCTATTGCCTTCATGGTAGTGCGACTGATGCCAGGCAGTGTGTATGAGATGGGTGGAGATTTATCACAGACAGTTATTGATGCATTGAATGCAAAATATCACTTTGATGAGCCGATCATCAAACAGTATGGATATTTTCTGCAGAATATTTTCCTTCACTGGGACTGGGGAACATCAGCAAAGATGCGTCCAAACGTACCAGTATTTGAGATTCTGCGCGACAGGATTCCGATTACCCTGCAGATCAACCTGATCTCCCTGTTTGCAGCGCTTCCTGTTGGAATGGCAGCAGGTATCATTGCAGCAATCAAGAAAAATACCATTATCGATCATCTGGTTTCTCTGATGGTAGTTTTATTTATTTCTATCCCATCTTTCGTATTCGCAGCTGGTCTGCAGTACTTCCTGGGATTTAAGACGGGTGTATTCCCGATTATTTACAATGTTTCCGCAAAAGGTCTGCTTCGGTGGCAGTCTATGTTTATGCCGATCTTAGCGCTGGGCTTTGATCCGATTGCCCGTGTGGCAAGATATTTAAGAGCAGAGTTGGCAGAGACCATGAACTCTGAATTTATGTTATTAGCAAAGACAAAAGGTCTGACTTACGCACAGAGTACCATTCGCCATGGACTTCGTAACTCCATGGTGCCGATGATGAACATCATTATCCCGATGTTTGCCAATGTATTAGGTGGCTCTCTGGTTGTTGAGAGTATTTTCTCCGTACCTGGTATGGGCGGACTGATGGTTGATTCCATCAATGCCAGTGATCATATGCTGACTGTGGCAATTCTGGTGTTCTATGCCATGATCTCTTTGATCACAGTATTGATCGTGGATATCTCCTATGGAATTGTAGATCCACGAGTAAGAATGGGAGGTAAGAAGTAATGACATTATATGATGATAACAAAGAAAAATATGACAGCCTTCCAAAGGATTTATTTCGACTGGTTCAGAATGATGAAGAGATCCATGATGTAGAGTTTAAGACCAAACCGATTGGTTTCTTTATGGATGTATGGCTTCGTTTCGTAAAGAACAAAGCTTCTGTTGTTGCTGCAGTGATCATTTTATTCATTTCCTTTATGGCCATCTTTGGACCTGGTATGAATCAGTATAAGTATGATGAACAGCACACAGACCATATCAACATGCCTCCGAAAATCCCGTTTATCGCACAGATGGATATTGGTATTTTTGATGGTGGTTTTACCCTTGAAAACAGAAAATATGATAACTTAAACGACACGCAGAAATATCCAGAAGGTTCTATTCTGGAGGTCCGTAACCCAAGACTGGTAGGCGGCGAGAGAATCGTGGACGTGGTAGTTGATTATTATAAATATACAGGTATGCCAGATGACGAATGTTTCTGGTTCGGCAGTGATTATCTGGGACGTGATATCTGGACCAGAATGTGGCGTGGCGCCAGAATTTCCCTGATCATTGCTATCGTATCTGTATGCTGTAACGTTGTGATCGGTGTGATCTATGGTTCTATTTCCGGTTATTATGGTGGAACAGTAGATATGATCATGATGCGTATTACTGAGATTATTAATGCGTTCCCTCGAATCGTTATTGTTACGTTGTTTATTATGGTGGCAGGTACTGGTATGTTCTCGATCATTATGTCCCTTGTCATCAAGGACTGGGTAAATACGGCCCGGATGGTGCGTTCCCAGTTTTACCGGTTTAAGGGCAGAGAGTATGTACTGGCTGCGAGAACGCTGGGTGTAAGAGATATGGCATTGATCTTCCGTCATATTCTGCCAAACTCTATTGGACCGATCATTACAAGTTCTATGATCGCGATCCCGACAGCAATTTTCGCAGAGTCTTTCCTGGCATACATCGGTCTGGGACTTCAGGCACCAGAGCCGTCCATCGGTGTTATGCTGTCCCAGGGACAGAAAGTGCTGCTGCATTACCCATCACAGGTAGTGTTCCCAGCTGTTGTTATTTCTTTACTGATGATCTCCTTCAACCTGTTTGGCAACGGTTTAAGAGATGCATTTGATCCAACCCTTAGAGGCGCAGAATAGGAGGAACGAAGATGAAAGAACCAATTCTTGAGGTGAATAATTTAAGAGTCTCCTTCCGTACCTATAATGGCAAAGTACAGGCAGTAAGAGGCATCGATTTTAAGTTATATGAGGGCGAAACCCTGGCGATCGTAGGTGAGTCTGGTTCCGGTAAATCCGTAACTACCAAGGCGATTTTGGGAATTCTGCCCAAGAACTCTATCATTGAAGAAGGCGAGATCCTGTATAAGGGCGCTGACTTAACCAAATACAAAGAAAAAGATTTCTATAATTTACGAGGTAAGGAGATCTCCCTGATCTTCCAGGATCCGTTATCTGCATTAAACCCGATCATGAAGATCGGTAAGCAGATCACTGAGGCACTGATCCTTCGTGAGCATATGAGCAAGGAAGACGCTAAGAAGCGTGCATTGGAGTTGATGGAGATGGTAGGTATTACCAATCCGGAAGTCCGTTATGAGCAGTATCCATTCCAGTTCTCCGGTGGTATGAGACAGCGTATCGTTATTGCCATTGCGCTGGCAAGTAATGCCAAGATCATGATCTGTGATGAGCCAACCACCGCTCTGGATGTTACCATTCAGGCAAAGATTCTGGATGAGATCAAATCCATCAAAAAGAGCCAGGGCTTATCCGTTATCTTCATCACCCATGACCTGGGTGTTGTGGCAAATATGGCAGACCGTATCTGCGTTATGTATGCAGGAAAGATTGTTGAGGTAGGAACTGCGGAAGAGATCTTCTACTCCCCGGCTCATCCATATACCTGGGCGCTTCTGTCCTCCATGCCAGATCTGGAGACCAAGGAAAGACTGTTCTCCATTCCAGGAACTCCTCCAAACATGATCTTCCCACCAAAGGGAGACGCGTTTGCAGAGAGAAACCAGTATGCGATGGCAGTGGATTATGAGGAGCAGCCTCCATTCTTCAAACTCAGTGATACTCATTATGCAGCGACCTGGCTTCTGCATCCAAATGCACCGAAGGTTGAGATGCCAGAGACATTGAAGAATCGAATTGCGAGAATGAAGCAGAAGAGGGAGGAAGTCTAAGATGGCACAGAATGATGAGAAGAGAGAAAAAATTTTAGAGATCAAGGATCTGTGCATGGAATTCCAGGATGGCAAACAGACCGTAAAGGCAGTGAACCATGTATCTTTTGATGTCTACAAAGGTGAAAACTTCGGCCTGGTAGGTGAGAGTGGTTGTGGTAAAACAACCTTAGGAAGAACTCTGATCCGTCTTTATGATCCAACTTCTGGTGAGATTTTATTTAATGGTAAGAACATCTCCGGAAAATTAAACCGTGCAGACAGGGATTATGTAACAAGAAACTTAGCGATGATTTTCCAGGATCCGATTTCTTCGTTAAATCCCAGAATGACCGTTCAGGAGATCATCGAAGAGGGATTGAAGACAAGAGGAGAAAAGGATAAAGAGGTACTCCGCAAGGCAGTGTCCGATATCTTAAAGAAGGTGGGACTTCTTCCGGAGCACGGCACCCGTTATCCACATGAGTTCTCCGGCGGTCAGAGACAGCGTATCGGAATCGCCAGATCTCTGGTAGTAAAACCATCCTTTATTATTGCTGATGAGCCGGTATCCGCTCTGGACGTATCCATTCAGGCCCAGGTTATCAACCTGTTAATGGATATTAAGAAAGAGATGGATCTGACCATCTTATTCATTGCCCATAACCTGGCGGTTGTAAAGTATTTTTCTGACCGTATCGGAGTTATGTATTTCGGAAATATGGTAGAGTTAGCAGATGCAGATGAACTGTATGATCATCCGGTTCATCCATATACGAAGGCACTGCTTTCTGCAATTCCACAGCCAGATCCGTTAAGCGAAAAGAACAAAGAGAGACTGTACTACGATCCATCGATCCATGATTATTCTGTAGAACAGCCAAGATTCCAGGAGATCCGTCCAGGACATTTTGTTTACGCATCGGATTCTGAGATGGAGAAATACCGCAAGGAACTGGAAGAGCAGGGTTGATCGCTTTCCATATAGAAAAAAGGACAGAGGACATGGAGATGAACGGAAACAGTAGAGAAGCAGTATTTCAGGAGATCATCAGTCTGGCAGATGCCATGGCTGACCGTCTGACGGCAAGACGCCGTGATTTTCATAAATATGCAGAGACCGGATGGTTCGAGATGCGGACCTCCTCTCTGATTGCAAGAAGACTGACCGAGCTTGGTTATGAGGTGCTGACTGGAGACCAGGTGTGCAAGAAAGATTCCCGTATGGGAGTTCCTTCTGACGCAGAGCTGGAGAAACAGTATGATCGTGCGGTAAGCCAGGGCGCTGATCCGGAGTTTGTGGAGCGGACCCGCGGAGGTATGACCGGCGTCATCGGTATTCTCCGCTGCGGAGAAGGCCCAGTTGTGGGTATGCGTTTCGACATTGACGCTTTGGGCGTTTTTGAAAGCGATTCACCGGAACATCGACCGGCTAGAGAAGGATTTGCCTCTGTAAATAAAGGATTTATGCATGCCTGCGGCCATGATGGACATGCCACCATCGGCCTTGGTGTTGCGGAAGTTCTGATGCAGATCAAAGACCAGCTTCATGGTACTGTAAAGTTGATTTTCCAGCCTGCAGAAGAAGGGGTGCGTGGTGCAAAAGCTATCGTAGATGCCGGGCATTTAGACGATGTCCAGTACCTGATCGGTTCCCATGTAACGGATAATAAAAAATTTACGAATGGCGAAGTGGTAGTGCCGGGGTGTCATGGCTGTCTGGCAACCACCAAATATGATGTGCTGTTTAAAGGGCAGGCTGCCCATGCAGGCGGTTCCCCGGAAAAGGGCAAGAATGTTCTGTTAGCAGCGTCTACTGCAATTTTGAATTTGTACGCAATTCCACGTCACAGCGGCGGTGCGTCCCGGATCAATGTGGGAACCATCCACGGCGGAAGCGGACGTAACGTGATCGCTGATGAAGCTCTCATGGAGATCGAGGTTCGTGGTGAGACCACCGAGATCAACGAATATATGAGCGAGTATGCCCGTAACGTATTAAATGGGGCAGCGGCTATGCATGGGGTATCCTGTGACATTAAAGTTATGGGAGCAGCGAATTCCATGACCAGCAGTCCGGAGATGATGGCCCGGATCCGCAGAGTGACAGAAGAAGATCTGCATATGGAGGTTTCCAGGGAAGACAGCCTTCATTCTGGCGGAAGCGAAGATGTATCCTATATGGTAAACCGTGTGCAGGAACATGGTGGTGAGGCATCCTTTATGAGACTTCTAACACCGGAAGCTGGTCCTGGACATAGCCGTACCTTTGATATCGGAGAAGAGGCGTTGCCGACAGGTGTGAAGATCTTCTGCGGAACAGTATACGATATTATGGGAACAGAGCGATAAGTACACGATGGGCATAAAAATGCAGAGGCATTGTGCAGTATTTATTATGAAATCAAGCAGGGAGAAGTAAGATGAGTGAGAAAGCATTAAGAGTTGTTGCAACTGGCGATATGTTTATTACCAGAAGAATTGCAGAAGATGGATATGAGGGATTTGAAGAACTGAGCAACTGCATCAAAGAGCATGATGTCAAGTTCAGCAACCTGGAGATGACATTCCACAACCAGGAAGGATATCCTGCAGCAGTCAGTGGCGGTACCTGGGCAATGATGGAGCCAGAGGCATTAGACGATGTAAAACGTTTTGGATTCAACCTGTATAATACAGCCAACAACCATTCTGGTGACTATGGTCAGGAGGGCGTTCTGGCAACCATCCGTCATTTAAAAGAACGTGATATGGTATTTTCCGGAACCGGACGTAATTTGGCAGAGGCTTCTAAAGCCTGCTATCTGGAAACCAGAAAGGCAAGAGTTGCATTGATCAGCGTTTCCTCTTCCTTCCATGAGGCAGCAAGAGCAGGCGGACAGTCCCATGAGTTAGTAGGCCGTCCAGGTTTAAACCCACTGCGTTTCCAGACCCGTTACCACGTAGACCAGGCTCATTATGAGATGGCTCAGGAATTAGTAAGAGTAACCAAAGTGAATGCAGAGAAAGAATTCTCCATTAAGAACGGCTACAGCAACCCATTTGAGGAGGGAATCCTTCCTTTCGGCAGCGCAGGAACTTTCTGCTTAGACGATAAGAACTGGATTGAGAGCGTTCCAAACGCAGAAGATATGAAGCGTATCACGGACGAGATCAAAGAGGCCAGAAAACAGGCGGATGTGGTATTTGTCAGCTTCCACGGACATGAGTGCGATGAAGAGGACACCACTGTTCCTGCAAGATTTTTGGAGACCTTCTCCAGAGCATGTATCGACGCAGGCGCTCACGCTGTATTAGGCCACGGCCCTCACGAGTTAAGAGGTATCGAGATCTATAACGGCGGCGTGATCTTCTACAGCTTAGGAAACTTCCTGTTTGAGACCGAGACGGTCAGCCTTCAGCCATATGACGCTTACATCAACCGTAAGATGCCATTAGACACCAAGGTAGGCAGCTACATGGACAACCGCAGCAAGAACGGAACCGTTGGTTATGGCGTTCTGGAGAACATCTGGAGAGCTGTCATGGGTGCTTTCACCATGGAAGACGGCAAGATCACCCAGGTACAGTTATATCCGATCACCCTTGGCCTTCATGACAAGAGACCACACAAAGGTCTTCCAAGAATGAGCCATGATGAGAAGACTCTGGAGTATTTACAGGAGTTAAGCAATCCATATGGAACTAAGATCCGGATTGAGAACGGTGTTGGATATATTGATTTGAAATAATTGGTCTTTAGAACATTGATAGAAAAAGAAAGTCGGCATTCTGATAAAGATGCTGGCTTTCTTTTTTTGAATACTTATGATATACTTAGAGACAATAGTGAGTATGAAGAGACTGAATAGTTCCAGTAGAAATGGGTATTGGATTGTAACACAAAGCAGAAACGAGAGGAGCAAAAACATGAAAATAATCCAGAAATGCAAGAAAATGCTGTTGATGGCTGTGATGTGTCTGGCATTATCCGCAGGTGCGGTTCCAGCCATGAACGCATACGCAGAGACCGTACAGACTGAGAATGTCCAGGCAGACGCCCAGAATGGCGCACAGGCGGCAGAAACCACGGATACAGCCAAGGAGGATGAGGAGACTTTCTTCTTCCTGATGATGGGCGGCGGACTGCTGATCATTATTTTTGCAGTTGTGGCAGCGATGTCTACTGTGTCTTCTTCTATCGCAGTTGCAGCGAATATGGATGTGGACGGAGAATAAGAGAATATTGAGGATGAAAAGGGAGTTGTCGCTGCAGAGAACTCTTTTTTCTATTTGTGCGAAGAATGAATCAATAAAAATAGCGTGGATTCAGAGGGGAGAACATACCATGGATATCAAGATGTTTGGTCAGATTACCAATGCATTTGGCCCAAGTGGCTTTGAGGAAGAGGCAGTCCGCACCGTAGCGGGCTATTGTCAGAAGTTTGAACTGGAAAATGACGCCATGAATAATTTATACGCCAGAATGCCAGGGGCAAAGGATGGCAGACCAGTACTGCAGTTAGATGCCCATCTGGATGAGTGTGGATTTATGGTACAGAGCATCCGGGAGAACGGAAGCCTGGGGATTCTGATGTTAGGCGGCATGGTGATCACCAATCTGCCGGCCCACACGGTCTGGATCCGCACCAGAAGCGGAAAACTGGTAAAGGGTATCATTACTTCTAAACCAATTCATTTTATGAATGAGAACGAGCGGGCAAATCAGTCTTTAAGCATCGAGTCTCTCAGCGTCGATATCGGAGCGGTCAGCCGGGAAGAGGTGACAGAGGTATTTGGCGTCTCCATCGGTGATCCTATGGTTCCGGATGTGACATTTTCTTATGATGAGGAGCATGATCTTTGCTTCGGCAAGGCGTTTGATAACCGGGCTGGTTGTGCATGCATCATTGATACCATGAACCAGCTTTATGAGGATCGGGACCGTCTGGCAGTCAACGTGGTCGGTGCTTTTGCAGCCCAGGAAGAGGTGGGCATGCGGGGCGCAACTGTGACTGCGCAGGTGGTGAAGCCGGATTTGGCGATCGTGTTTGAAGGCTCTCCGTCCGATGATTTCTATTTCAGCGCCGCAGAGACCCAGGGACGGATGAGAGGCGGCGTCCAGATCCGCCTCATGGACAAGAGTTATATTTCTAATCCGCTGTTTATCCAGTATGCGGAAGAAGTAGCGAAGAAATACGGCATCCGCTATCAGGAGACGGTCCGTCGGGGCGGCAGTACCAATGCAGGTAAGATCAGCCTGACAGGCAAAGCCGTTCCAGTGCTGGTTCTTGGTGTGCCGAGCCGATACGTCCATACCCACTACAATTTCTGCGCAGGTGCGGACTTGGCTGCGGCAGCCGATCTGGCGGCAGAAGTGATCCGGGGACTGGATGTGGAGCGGATCCGTCATATCTGCAGACAAGATTTACTGAAATAGAAAATCACAAAAAGGGAATGATTTTGCTGGATAGGTGAGGTCATTTCCTTTTTAAATGTATTTTTATTAATCATTTTGTGGCTGCACGAAGATCTCACGGCAGGTCTGCGCGGAGAGGCCGATGAGGGAATCGCTGATCCGGAAAGCCCGCACGCCGCCGGGAACCTGGCTTAAGATGCAGGTGATGGTGCGGCCTGGAATCAGGCCAAAGGAGCGGAGGCGGGAAAGAGTGGCTGGAGGACTGGCGATCCATACGATGGTGCCAGTTTGATCATTTTTTAGACTGTGAATGGGAAGAACCATGATTGTGATCCGTTTTTATGATTATGGTTATTGTATGCAAAAAGCAAGAAAATGGTGAGAAAGAAAAGTGTAGGAGAAAATTATGAAATATCGGGAAATTGTCCATGGAATGTTTCTAAGCCGTCCCAATCGTTTTCTGGCGAAGGTGAAGATTGGGGGTGCAGTTCACACGGTCCATGTGAAGAATACGGGAAGATGTAAGGAGATTTTAGTGCCTGGGGCGGAGGTAATTCTGGAATTCCATCCGGATGCGAAGGAAACAGGGAGAAAGACGGAATATTCGTTGATTGCGGTATATAAAGGATCCATGTTGATTAATATGGATTCCCAGGCCCCTAATCAGGTAGCGGCGGAGTGGCTGACATCCGGCGGTTTTACAAAAGAGACAGGGATTCCAGTGGAACAGGTGCGGAGGGAAGTACGCTACGGCAATTCCCGGTTTGACCTGGCATTTGTGGGTGATGGAAAGCCTTGTTTTGTGGAAGTGAAAGGCGTGACACTGGAAGAAGATGGTGTGGCTAGTTTTCCCGACGCGCCTACCGAGCGGGGTATCAAGCATATGCAGGAACTAGCAGACGCAGCGGCCCATGGATTTGGGGCGTATCTGCTGTTTGTGATCCAGATGAAAGGAATTCATGAATTCGGACCTAACCGGAAAACACATCCGGCCTTTGCAGATGCCCTGAAAGAGGCTGCAAAGGCCGGAGTACATGTTTGGGCTTATGACTGTATGGTCTGGGAAGACCATTTTCAGATTGACCAGAGTGTTTCGGTTGTGTTGGATGAAACCGTATAAACGGTTGCTTATTTGGTTACTTTGTAAAGCAGTCGGCCGTCAGTAGCAAATCTGCAGCGTCCGCCGTCTAAGTCATAGTAACCGGTAACCATTTTACCATCTTCTGCACAGTAGTAAGCATGATCATTCCAGGTGATCCAGCCGGTCTGACGATAACCTTCTTCATTGAAGAAGTACCAGTTGCAGTCGATGTAATCCCAGGTATCGGTAGCGTAGCAGCCGTCAGCGTGGATGTACTGCCACTGGGTGTTGCCATTGTCATCAACGGTGGATACCCACATACCGGTGGAAACGCCAGGTGTTTTGTCATCCAGAGGAGCGATGGAAGCACGATGGCCGTTGGCATGGATATGGGTTGGC
>CAKRWX010000005.1 GCA_934418055.1 uncultured Lachnospiraceae bacterium | reverse complement strand
CTCCCGGTCCTTTCGGTCCCTGGTCCGGAGTCGGCTCCACCTGAGTAGTCTCCGGTGTCGTAGTTTCCGCCGGTGCCGGTGCTGGAGCCGCCGGTCCCACATGGTAAATTGCCTTGGACGCGTTATAAGTATCCGTATAAAGCAGAGTCTTCTCCTGCTCTACGCCATCAATGTAGACACATTTCCACAGTCTGGAACGGATGCCCTTGTGACCAGCCTGAACCCGCACGCGCGCTCCTGGAGCCAGTGACGCGTCCTGCACCACCGTCTCACCCGGATCCGTTACACTGAGGGTTTCGGACACATATTGGATGGTCCGGTTGGCTGGACGGGTCTCTTTTCCGTAAATGGTAAAGGTCAGCGTCTTACCGGAAGTTCCCGCTTCAATATAAATAGGAGTATCATAAGGATTGGTGACCTTAATATCTTTATAGGTTCCAGCGATCGCCGCATCCATGGACGGCTTTACATAACTGACGCTCATGGAATGGTTCTGTCTCTGGGTGATCTCCAGTTCTGCATACAGGGACGCGTCATACAATGTGGACGCAATCTGGCAGACACCGCCGCCAACGCTGTCCACCACCCGTCCATTTTCATAGGCTCCTGCTGAAGCATAGCCATTTTCCAATGTAAATGGAGCCATCGCCTCATAACCGGAGAGCGTCTCTCCCGGAAGCAGTACGGTTCCGTTGATCTTGCCGCTGCCTACCTTCAGATTCTTACTGCGGGCCGCACCGCTGCTGGAAAAGCTGGTGGAACAGGTTCCAAGCACGTCCTGGATGGTTCCTAACATCTCCTCCGTAACCTTCGGCTCTGATACCGTCACGGTGGCGTCGATCTGAACCGGCTCCTCTAAACCCTGCGCCAGAGCTTCATTTAATGTTTTTATGGTGGCGTTCTGATCGACAGTCAATCCTGTCTGGGACGGGGTAATGACAAACTCCCCATTTTCCCGGTGGATCGTAGCGTCTACGGCTTCCTGAACCAGCGGCTCACACTGGCTCTCCACAAAGTCCGCCACCTTATTTCCATCTAATTTGATACTGATATCGACCTTCTGGGGAGTTTTCTCCAGGTCTTTTTTCTTAAAATAACGGCGGATCACATTGCCAGAGGCGTATTCTTCCAGATCTGCCTTCACCTGCTCTTTGTTGGACCAGGAAAAGCCCAGATCCCCTGCTGTTGTCACTGCCGCCTGACCATTCACATCCATGGTGATCTGCTGGCCAGCCAGTCCGGCTACATACTCCTCTACCGCCCCTAAGGCGTCCGCCTCTTCCATTCCGCCAAGGCTTCTTTCTCCCGCGTAAACACCTTCCGGTATCACCGCCGCATCTGCCTGCAATGCCGGAGCACCGACAAGGGCGATCATACAGGCTCCTGTCAGCCACATTTTACTCTTCATAAGAAGTCCTCTCTTCTATCACCGCCGCCTGATTGCGGTACCGGTTTCTAAATTGACAATGCTCCTAACACCATCGGCGCTACCATTGCCAGCACCAGAAGAATAATGATCACAGAAGATACGATCTTTCTGGTTCTTTTATTATTGAAATTCATCATGATTTATTCACCTCTTTGACATTCTTCCATACTGTAAAATAATCTTATCAGTCAGTCTGGAAATTTCGTTCCTGCTCAGATGGTCGATCTGCACAGTTACACTTATTTTATGATATTTTAATAGTTCACGCAAGACTTCTTTTTGCCTTTTTGTGGCCGGTTGTTCCCGTTTGATCTTGTAAATCAGCGGTTTCGGAAGGAAATCTTCTCCCGCCGTCTCCCCATAAGCCGCCGCCAGCCGCTGGTACAGTTCATGGGTGGCAAATGCGTCATGGGTGGCCCGATGGGCACCGGTCAGATCAACGCCATAATAGGCACAAGCGCTGGAGAGGTTTTTCTTTTCCGCCTCCGGCATGAATTTCCGGCACAGCTTTAAGGTGTCGATGCCCTGCTTTTCAAATTCCAGCCCTTCGTTCACTGCCGCTTTCTTTAAAAAACTATAGTCAAATAAGATCTTATGGCCCAACAACGGCAGATCCCCGCACAACTCCAGGCATTTTCCGATCACCTGACCGATTCCCGGCGCGTCCGTCAGCATCTCGTCACGGATTCCCGTCAGTTCCATTGTCTCCGGGCGGAGCTGCTGGTAAGGATTGACTAACACGGAATACTCCTGCGTCACCTGGCCATTTCGCACGATCACCATGCCGATCTCGATGATCTTGTCGATCTTCGGATTTAAGCCCGTGGTTTCTAAGTCCACGGAAACATAGTCCTGAGGAATCTCCATTTTTCTCCTCCATCTTCTCTATTCCAGCAGTCGCTGTCGTCATTTACGCCGTAACAAACTTCACCTATGCACAACCCCAACACCGCCTGGCAAGCGAAAATTTCTATCATCATGCGGGATTTGTCGCAATCAGAAATGCCTTGGCATTGTACGTCAGCGGATCCCGGTTCTTATAGTCAAATACCACCACTCTGCCGTCTCCAAATACTTCCAGATGCGCCATTTTCGCCATCTGCTTGGAGTCATAGCCCTCGTATCCCTTCAGATACTTCGGTTCTTTCTCCTCTCCCTGGAAAAATTCCCGTCTAAGGGTCTTCCACGGACTCTCATCCCGCAAGAATGCCGGACGACTCTTGATATTTTCCCGCAGATACAGATCGTAGGTCAAAAGATCCCGATAACGCTCGGTCTTCTCCGGCTCGGTCTCCTGCAAAAATCCAAATAATATCTCATACCGGGTCAGACGGTTGATGGCAATTCCCGTGTATCCCAGTCTCTCGTAATAATCCGCCAGCGCCTCAAACATGGCATAAGGAGACGCCCAGTGCTGCTCCATTTCCCTTAAGGTCTCTGTGTACTGACCGCTGTTATAATGCACTTCCACCATATCTTCCACAGCTTTCAGCCGCAGCACCTGTCCATAATCCAGCCATTTGGTCGCCAGGACCTCGTATGGCGGCTCCTGGTGGTATAAAAGGCCGTAATCCTGCGTCTTTTCCGCCATATAGGAACCGGTCAAAACCTTCAGGAAACCAAGCTGTAACTGCTCCGGCCGCATCCAGTACACATCATCAAAGGACTGGCAGAACCGCTCATAATTCTCATATGGAAGTCCCACGATCAGATCCAGATGCTGGTGGATGTTGTGGAAGCTGTTGATCTTGTCCACCACCTGCTTTAACCGATCTAAGTTCATTTTCCGGTGGATTTCCGTGATGGTGTCCGGATTGGTGGTCTGGACGCCGATCTCCAGCTGGATCAGGCCCGGACGCATCTGCTCCATGACCTCCAGTTCTTCCTCGTCAATCAGATCCGCAGAAATCTCAAAATGGAAATTGGTCACACCGTTATCATGTTCCAGCAGATACCGCCAGATAGCCAGGGCGTGGCTCTTTTTACAGTTGAAGGTACGGTCCACAAATTTCACCTGCGGCACCTTCCGCTCCAGGAAATAATCCAGTTCCTTCATCACCAGATCCAGACTACGGAACCGCACGGTCTTGTCGATGGAGGACAGGCAGTAGCTGCAGGAATACGGACAGCCACGGCTGCTCTCGTAGTAAATGATCCGATGTTCCATGCCCTCTAAGTTATCGTAGCTGAATGGGATCTCATCCATGGAGAGAAGCGGGCGCATGGCAGTCCGCACGATCTCGCCGGTGGTTTTGCGGAAGACGATGCCACGGACCTGTTCCAGACGGGCATCCATACTATCGTTACCGATACCCACATCAACCATCGAACCATGAACTTCCGTCTGATTCATGCGGTTGCAGGACACCTTATCCGCACCACTTTCATCTGACACAACGGTCCTCATCTTATCAGCCGATTCTACTTCGCCATACACCTGAGCCAATTCCGCCAGTGTTGCTTCTCCCTCGCCAACCATCACGCCCGTGACCGTCGGCTCTTCTTTCAAGAAACTCTCCGCCCGGTAATACACCTCCGGGCCGCCCATCCAGATCTTCACATCCGGCAGAACCTTCGGGATATCCTTTAAAAATGGGCGGATATACTGGATGTTCCAGATATAACAGGAAAATCCGATCACATCCGGCTTTCTCCGGTAAATATCCTGTAAAATCTGATCCATCTGGTGGTTGATGGTGTATTCCGCGATTTCAACCTGCACCTGGCCAGATGCCACCTCCCGCAATTTTTTCTCCGCATACGCCTTCAGACTATAAATCCCAAGATTAGAATGAATATACTTGGCATTGATCGCTACCAATAAAAACTTCATAAAATTACTTCTCCGCTTCTTTTACATCCAAAATATGATATCCCGCCGCCTTCGTCAGCCGGTTCATGATGGCCTGTCCCAGATGATCCTTCGGGAAACTCTCCGAATAAATATAATCCGCTCCCAGATCATCAAACTCTCTTAAGACCGCAAACAAATTATGGGCAATAGTCTCCGGTTTGGAACGGAATCCCAAACTTCTCACCATTCCCTGTGGATAACGGTCTCTGGTCTCCTCCGTACAGATGATTCCCACCTTCTGTCCCTGATCCAGACGTTCCTTCGCCAGACGGTTGATTTCCTCGATCACCCGGTCACTGATTACTTCTTTGGTCTCCGGATTCTTCTCTTCTACTAAGACCAGCTCCGCTTTCGGCGCATAATGGCGGTATTTCATGCCTGGCGCTTTCGGCTTCACATTGGCTGCCATAGGTCCCTGGATGGCCGGATCGATCTCCACCTGGCCGACGGTCTCCCGCAGCATCTCGATGGTGATTGCGCCTGGTCTTAACAGCATCGGAACTGGACCGGACACATCTACAATGGTGGATTCCACGCCGATTCCTACTGCGCCGCCGTCTAAGATCATCTCAATCTTTCCATTCATATCCTGATATACATGCTCTGCTGTGGTCGGACTTGGGCGTCCGGACGTGTTAGCGCTTGGTGCCGCGATCGGGATTCCCGCCAATGCGATCATCCGGTTGGCAATCGGGTCACTTGGCATGCGGATGGCTACCGTGTCCAATCCACCGGTGGTTCCGTAAGGTACAATATCACTCTTTGGGAAAATCATGGTCAACGGTCCCGGCCAATACGCTTCCATCAGCTTTCGTCCTGCCTCTGGAATCTCTTTTACCAGTGGAGCCAGCTCCTCCGGCTTGGAAATATGGGCGATCAGTGGGTTATCAGATGGTCTGCCCTTTGCTGCATAGATCTTCTTCGCCGCTTCTTCATTTAACGCATTAGCACCCAGTCCATATACCGTCTCTGTCGGGAACGCCACCAGGCCGCCAGCTCTTAAAATTTCCGCTGCCTCCATCAGTTTCCCATCATCAATCTGTTCTTTATCAATTTTTACAACCTTTGTATCCATTTTTCTATCTCCTTGTTTCATAACCAGCTCCGTGATGCATCTCTGCCACTTCATTTTCCTGCGTCACGGGGCACCGTTCCGCCAAAAACATCACCGGAATCTATCACCAGAATCTGCCCCTTATCATACCACAGGGCAGTTCTTTTTTCCATGTTTTCCAATATATTTAGAGTAACATTCCCCATCTGGAGTTTCTTATGCCGCCAAGCAGCCCCAAAGTACGCCTTTTCACCATAAAAACTGCCCAATTTCTCATGACCATCCTGTTTTTATTTCTGATCTATGCCCTCTCCCGCCAGGCTGCCGCTCTGGTTCTGGCTTCTTCCGCCTCCGCCCAGGCCGCCCCTCCTACGGTGGTCATCGACAGCGGGCATGGCGGCAACGATCCAGGCAAAATCGGCGTGGACGGAACCCTGGAAAAGGACTTAAATCTCACCATTGCCCGAAAACTAAAATACTACTTAGAGGCCTCCGGCGTCCAGGTAGTCATGACCCGTGACTCTGACAACGGCCTTTATAAAGAGACTGATTCCCACAAAAAAACAGCGGACTTAAAAGCCCGCTGCCAGCTGATCAATGATACTTCACCTGCCCTAACCATCAGCATCCACCAGAACAGTTACCATGAGGAGGCCATCAATGGCGGCCAGGTATTCTATTACAAAACCTCAGAAAAAGGAAAACGCCTGGCGGACATTCTCCAGAAACGGTTTGATTTCGTTCTAGGAGAAAATAATCGCCGCCAGGCGAAGCCCAATGATACTTATTATCTGTTGCTTCACGTCAAAAGCCCTATCGTCATCGTAGAATGCGGATTTTTAAGCAACTGGGATGAATCCGCCCGCTTAAACTCCGCTGATTACCAGGACCGTCTGGCCTGGACGCTGCATATGGGCATTCTTAAGTACTTAAACACCCAGTAATTCCGCCAAAATTACTCCTCGCCTCTGGAAAATACATTATAGTCGCAGACCGCATCCTCCATAATCTCCTCCAGATACATAGCATAGATATCCGTCCGGTCATATTCCTGCCACAACTGATACTCTTTGTTGTCCTCCATATCCGCCTTTAGATCCTCAGCATGTCCGGCTGTGGCATACACGTTCAGCAGTGCGTACAATTCCGCCATTTTTTCTTTCTCTTCTGGGGAAATGGAATATTTCTCCAGATCTGCCTTGGCGTGACGGTAGAAGACGCTCTGGAGAAATTCGTCCGCATACTCCTCAAAATTCTGGAGGTTGGCGTCTGGATTGTCCTTATCTTCCGCCCAGGAAGACACATCCACCATCTCTGTATGATATGTAAAATCACCAGGTCCCACATAATTCAGCACGCCATATGGACACGGAGAAGTGGTTAAAGCCCCTGTCACAATCTCATCAATATCGTGATCTTCCGATGTCCGGTAATGCTGCACATGCAGATGACCACTTAAAAACAGTTCCACATCCCAGTCGTCCAGAAACCGCTGCAGCTCGTCACTATGCTCGATGGTGCAGTCTTCCTCGTAGATCCGGCTCTCGTCTAACAGATTATGATGGGCCACAGCGATCACATTGCGCTCCTCATACCAGGCCTGGTCTAAGATTTCCTCCATCCAGCTGTAGGTCTCCGTGCGGATCATGCCGCCCACCTTATTGCCATTCTCATACTGACAGCTATCCAGCATCAGAAGCCAGGTGCCGTCCGGCGTCTCCGCCATATAGCTTAAAGAGTTCGGATCACAGCTGATGGCGTCCTGATAACCGAATTCCCCGTAAATCTCCCGGAAATCCTCTGCTGTCGTCTGGACTGTAGGGATCACCTCATTGCCCTTGTAGGCCGCCGCCTGGGGATTATTGATATCATGGTTTCCTGGAATAACCAGCACCTGGATTCCAGCCTCCTTTACCTGCTCCAGCTTGGCCGCCAGCGCTTCGTGGCTTCCCCGCTCCCCCTGCAGTGTCAGATCACCCATTAAAATCAAGGTCTGCGGGTTTCTCTCAATCACCTCGTCAAGAAACGCGTCTGTAATTTCCCACACATAAAGGGCCAGTTTTCCATCGCCCTGCTCTGCCATATTCTGATATGCCTGACCAAAATCCGTCAGTTCCTTGGCAAAATAATGGACATCCGTAGCCAGAATGATCTCCGGATTAAATGCATCCGCATCCTGCTCTACTTCCAGAGAAGGAACCGTCTCTGATTCTCCCGTATTGGGTGCCAGTGTCGGACCTTCCTCCTGTTCCGTCTGGGATTCCACCACCTCGACCTTAGGGCCGCTGGTCTCCTCCTCTACCTTATGATAAGCAGAACAGCCGCTTAACACTGCCGTACTGATGGTCCATAAAGCTGCTGCCGCCAGCAGCCATGCCTTTCTTTTCATGTTTCTCGCCTCGATTATTCGTTACTAATTTTGCAGACATCCCACACGGAGGCCGGTTCAAATCCCAGCTTCCAGAATGCCGCGCCTGCCAGCTGATATTTGCTGATCAGATTCATTTTCAATCCAAGAGAAGTCTCTTCCTCCATCCAGATTTCCTTCACTCCGTCCTCTGTCTGGATACTTCCATAATACTGTCCCAATTCTTCCTGCCAATACAACTCTACCTTATTGTCATCGATCCACTGCTTCGCTCCCTGGATTCCAAGAGCAGAAGACGTGGTATCATTGCCGGACTGGGTCCACACTCTGGTGTAAAATGGCAGAGCGCAGACGGTCTTGGATGCTGGAACATACTTTAATGTATCGGTGATTCCATTTTCCACATAGGAAATGGAAGACACGGAGCCAGCCTCTCCACCTGCGTAATGTTCATCATACGCCATAATGATGTAATAATCAACCACCCGGCCCTGCTCCGCCCAGTTATAGAAGGAATTGTACGGCATCGGCACATAGTTATCCACGGATAAAATGATTCCTGCGTTCCGGCATGCCACCGACAATTCCCGGATAAACTGGACATACTGAGGCCCTGCGGAGGACTTGATTCCCTCAATATCCAGATTCAGTCCGTCTACGCCTAAATTCTGCACCTCATCCATCAGACTGGCGATCAGTTTCTTTCTCACGGAAGTCTTGGCAAATAACACCGCCGAGTCTACATTGGCACCCTGGTTGAAGTTATCCAGAACCGCCCACACCTGAAGTCCCATGTCATGGGCTTGATTTACATAACTTTGGCTTCCATAGGACACATAATCTCCTTCATTGTCTGACAGCGCAAACCAGGTCGGTGCCACCACATTGACCCCCTGGGTATTGGCCATTAACGTGCTAAGGGCGCTGTTGGCCTCCATAGACGTCACCTGATGCCATACCAGGCTGACCTCTTTACCCAGAGAAATAGAGGTATATTCCGGCTCAATAAATAAGCTGGTCTCCTGTTTCGTCTCCACTTGACCGATCCGTTTATTCTGGATATACCCAGTATATCCGCTGTCTGTCCGCACTCTGGACCAATCCGTACTCTGTTCCTCAATGCGGAAGGTATCTCCCTTACTTAAATTCACGATCACATCACTTTTGATGTCGCTGTCCACCCGCAGCGCCGTCGCTTTCGATACGGTTCCCTGCTGCCACGGTGACCAGGCTGTATCCACATAGATCCGGCTGTATACAACCGAATCATAATAACTTCCATTATAAAGTTCTGTCCGGATGTTGGTATAATTGCTGACCAGACCTACAGAAAGATAGATCTGTCCGTCTTTTTCCACCACCAGCGCCTGTCCGTTGCTTCCCAATGTCCGCTTGTCCGCATAAACAATGGAATCCGGCAGTGTATATACCAGCATCTTCTCCACATCATCCCAGTAAAACTTCTCATTGACATACTCATCCACCCAGGTAACCGGAAGATACATCTGCTCTCCATCTACCAGGCCCTGGGCTTCCTGAAGTTCCCCATTGAAATAAATAGCCGCCTGGCTCCCATCGTCCGTAATTCCCAGAAGTTCTCCTATGTCCGCCTGCGTCTTCGACGGCGTATACCGCTGCAGCACCTGGAGCCCCACAGCGCCGCCAAGAAGCAGAATCACAATCCCTGCTATCACCAAAACCGGAGTCCATTTTTTCTTCAACTGCCTATCCTCCTGACTAATTCTTTCGTAAAATCCATTATTTTTTAGTATACCACCGTTTAAAACTGCCTGCACCTTACATTTTCTTTAATACGGGTCGTTTTTTCGCCCAGGCCCGGGCCTGGCTGTCTGAGCGGAAGGTAGTGCTCTGATCCGGGCCTGTGTCTTTGTTTAATGGTTATAAACCTTGTCAAAATGGATTTCCCGCAATTGTCCCTCTTCCAGGCCGATAAAATCACTCATGTAAAAACCACCGTCCTCCTGAATCTGGAAAATCTTCTCCCAGTCTTCTTCTTCCGGCTTTTTTCCATCAATATAAACCGGAATCCCCTTCTGTTCATAGCGTTTTAAGCCCTTTATATATTCCTGTTCTTTTCTTCGGTTCTGCTTTTCCATGTCTCCCTGCATCTCCATACGTTTCTCCTTCTTCGCCCTCCCGCCCAAAACGAGGGTTGTGACACACCGCCGCGGGAGAGCCTTAACGAAGCTGATTCAGCCACTGGATCTGCTCTGGAAAAATTGAGAATGCGTCTGCTGAAAGTGGAATCCGATCCACGGTAGGACGCCGTACCTGGTTCCATTTTCTTCTGGATTCCTCGCTGCCAAAAGCTGCGAGACAGTGCCAGCCATAGGTTACAGCCTCCTGTTCCCAATGATTCTGATTCCCAAACGCCCCCTCCTGCCATTCACTGAAGGAGATCACCAGATACACCTTCTGGCAGCGCAGAAGTTCTGCTTTTTCCTGCTCACCCAGCACGCCGAAATCAACCACGATCTTCTCATAATGTTTCCGAAGGCACTCCCCAAGAACCGCCCCATCCCCACGGGGATAGAAGCTGACATCCTGGATTTCGTAACATTCCGCCTCCGCTTCTCCTGTGCATGCCCTTCCGAAACGGTCAAAATCCCCATGGCCGTTCCATTCCAGGGCCGCTGTATGTTCTCCGCAGATACTGGAAAAATAATTTGCCAGAAGAACCGTTAAATGCGTGACCCCCACATGACGCCCCGCTCCAACGATTCCAATAATCCTCGTATCCTCTTTCGTATCGTTCCTTTTCTTCTTTCTGGTAAGCATTTGCCGGATTTTTTCCATAATTCCCCTGTCATTTTCCAAAGCCGCTCATAAAAATCGTCCACCTGTGCCGTACGCGCAAAGGGATCCGTAAACTCCGGGACCAGAAGAGTCTGGATCTCTTTCGCTTCTCTTGCCACTGCTCTGGGAACTGCGTGTGTATACAGTATTATCATTGAAGTTCCGTTCCTGTCGCGGCTGACGTTTTCCATATGGGCCAATGCCTTTTTTACCTCGCCATTGTGCCACCATTTTCCGCCTGCGGTGAGAAATAATACCGTTTCTGCCATTTCCGGCTCTTTACTCTGCCAATCCGAGCCATAATCCCGGACGACCACCGGATAATTGCACGGTTTCAAGCGGGCGGCTTTTCCATATGAGGGTTTTACCGGAATTCCAAACAGGCGGCAGATGCCGCAGGAATCCATTTCCTTGCCAAGAAATCCGGCCATTTTCCGTATATCCCCGGAATGATTCCGTTCCTCATAAAGGACTTCATATCCTCTGGACCTTAGCCAGCTGCAGAATCCAAAAGCCAGATGGGTCACGCCCACCCCCGGCCTTGTCCCGGCAAACGCGCATATAAGAGAGGTTCCCTCCTCTGTCTGGAACCCATTTGTCCGGGTATCCAGCCGTTTTAGATCTTCCTGGATCAGCCGCACGGATCCATACCGTTTTTCCCGATTTTCCTGGGTACAGGTCCTTAAGATCCGTCCCAATTCCCCTGGTACTTTCCGTATGTTTCCCTGCTCCATGGTTTCTCCCGTCAAAAGCCAGAAAAGCAGCGCCCCGATCTGATACACATCCGTGTAAACGCCAAGTTCCATCTCACCTGACTGCTCCGGTGCCGCATATCCAGGCGTCCCATAACGCACTGACTCCCGGTTGGCTCCATCTAAGAAATCCGCATGGTCAAAATCCAGTAGTTTCACCTGTTCATGGCACACCAACAGATTCTTCGGCTGCAGATCTAAATATAAAATGGGGATTTGTTCTGCTGAATGCAGATATTGGACCAGGTCACAGATCTGAATTCCATAACGGATTACTGTGTCCTGATTCAGATGACCTTTCACTTTCATCAGGTCATAGAAAGAATCTCCTTCCAGAAATTCTTCAATCAGATAACTTTGAAATGCTTCTTCCTCTAGATCATATACAATGGGAATGCCCGGATGTCTCAGCCGCTTTAAAATCAGCGCCTCTTTCTTAAACTGCTCATAGCCCGTATCCGTCTTGGACACGCACTTGATCGCCCGGTACTCGTCCAGCTCCAGATGCTTCGCCAGATAGACGGTGCTGCACCTGCCGTGTCCCAATGTTCTGATCAATTCGTACTTTCCAAACAAAATGGTGTCCCCAAATGGCTCACCTCCTTGTCCGGTACCTCTCTTATATGGCTTTATCTTAATATAAATCCCCTGGGAATGCAAGGAAATTTTCCAGATCATAAATTTTTCCTAAAATAATATACATAGGAATTGCTATTTGACCGTATTATATAGTATATTTATAATGCCTATGATCTTTTATGGCCTGGACAATTCTGTCCTGCTGCAACTTTACATATATGATTTACAACGAAAAGTAAGGAAGTGATCCTAAATGAAAATAGAACGTATCAATGAGAACCAGATCCGCTGCACCTTATCCAGCTTCGATCTCAGTTCCAGAGACTTAAATATCCGCGAGCTTGCCTACGGCAGTGAAAAAGCGAGAAACCTGTTCCGGGAAATGGTTCAAAAGGCCTCCAGCGAAGTCGGCTTCGAGGCAGACGATATCCCGCTGATGGTGGAAGCCATCCCATTGTCCAATGAGAGTATCATGCTGGTCATCACCAAGATCGAAGACCCAGAGGAACTGGACACCCGTTTTTCCAAGTTTTCCCCATATTCCGATGAAGCCTCCGATTTCCTCTCTGACTTAGCAGGCGGCACCTTAGAGGGCGCTGATGAGTTATTAAAACTCTTTGGCGGCTTTAAGATTTCCGATGGCAATGAAGAAGATTCCTTAGAGAACCAAACCGAGACAACAGACGAAGGATATGAGGAGTCCGCACAGAAAACAGCGGCCCGCATTTTCTTATTTAACAGCTTAGACCAGGTATCCGAGGCGGCGAGAGCCTGCGACGGCCTGTATGACGGAGTCAACACCCTCTACAAGCGTCCGGAGACCTCCCAGTATTACCTGGTGATCCGCTCTGAGGGCAGTGATCTTCGCTCCTTCAGCCGGGTATGCAACGTTTTGTCCGAGTACGGCACTAAGACCCGCAGCGAATATGCCAGCGAAGCATTTTATGCGGAGCACTACGAGGTCATTACCAAGGACCGGGCATTGCAGGTACTGAAAAATATTTAAGGCTTCCGCCATTCTGAAAAACAGACAGGCTGCTGATCTTTTAAGAATTCTCTTAAGTAGATCAGCAGCCTGTTTTTCATGCCTATATGTTATAAGCGCAAAATCTTATCGATTTGCCAGGATCTCGTTCATCTTGGATACCAGGTCATCACAATCGATGCCGTGTACCATGCAAGCCTCTTCCAGAGACTCCATCTGGGAAGATGGACATCCTAAGCAATGCATGCCAGCGCCCATCAGCATCTGTGGGATCAGCTCGTCCATAACAACCAGCTCTCCGATCAGCATATCTTTATTAATCTGCATGGGTATTTCCTCCTTCTATATAGTATTACTATATTAATACTTTTTCTGTATCTTTGCAAGTATGAAACATCATTTTCCAGCGGCTTCCAATTTTTGTCAAAAAAGCAACAATATTATCATGGAACTCTGGCAACACTAATAGTCATCAAATCATCATCAAGGAGGTTCTCATCTATGCGCAAACCCGAATGGAACGGATTCACCGGCGGCTCCTGGGAGACGGAGATCAACGTCCGGGATTTTATCCAGAAAAATTATACACCTTATGACGGCGACGGCTCCTTTTTAGCGGGGCCGACCCAGAATACAAAAGATCTGTGGAGCCAGGTGCTGGAACTCTCTCAAAAAGAGCGGGAAGCTGGCGGCGTCCTGGATATGGACACCCGCGTGATCTCCACCATCACCTCCCACGGCCCCGGCTACTTAGACCGATCCAAAGAGACCATCGTCGGTTTTCAGACAGACAAACCTTTTAAGCGGTCATTGCAGCCCTACGGCGGCATCCGCATGGTGGAAAAAGCCTGCAGTGACAACGGTTACCAGGTGGACCCGGAGATCAGCGGATTTTTCACCATCCACCGGAAGACCCACAACGCCGGGGTCTTTGACGCCTACACACCAGAAATGCGGGCCTGCCGCAAAAGCCACATCATCACCGGACTTCCAGACGCCTACGGCCGTGGCCGGATCATCGGCGATTACCGCCGGGTGGCGCTCTACGGGATCGACCGTCTGATCCGGGATAAAGAGGCCCAGAAAGCGTCCACCCGCACGGTGATGGAACCGGATGTGATCCGGGACCGGGAAGAACTGTCCGAGCAGATCCGCGCTCTGGCGGACTTAAAGAAATTGGGCGAGATCTACGGCTATGACATTTCCCAACCGGCGAAAGACGTGAAGGAAGCCATCCAGTGGCTTTATTTTGCCTATTTAGGGGCTGTAAAGGAGCAGAACGGCGCCGCCATGTCCTTAGGCCGGACCTCCACGTTTCTGGACATCTACGCGAAACGGGACCTGGAACATGGCACCTACACCGAAGAGCAGATCCAGGAATTCATCGACCATTTTATCATGAAACTGCGTCTGGTGAAATTTGCCCGCACGCCGGAATACAACGAGTTATTTTCCGGCGATCCCACCTGGGTGACGGAATCCATCGGCGGCGTAGGCTTGGACGGCCGCCATCTGGTGACGAAAATGTCCTTCCGCTACCTGCACACCCTGCAAAATCTCGGCACTGCCCCGGAACCGAACCTGACCGTATTATGGTCCACCCGCCTGCCAGAACATTTCAAGCGGTTCTGCGCCCAGACATCCATCGAATCTTCTTCGATCCAATACGAAAATGACGACCTGATGCGGGTGACCCACGGCGATGATTACGCCATCGCCTGCTGCGTCTCCTCCATGCGCGTAGGCAAGGAAATGCAGTTCTTCGGCGCCCGCGCCAACTTAGCCAAATGTCTTCTCTACGCCATCAACGGCGGTGTGGACGAGATCTCCAAGGTACAGGTCGGCCCCAGATACCGCCCCATCACCTCGGAATACCTGGACTATGAAGAAGTCATGGCAGCCTACCGTGACATGATGAAATGGCTGGCTGGCGTTTACGTCAATGCCCTGAACATCATCCACTATATGCACGACAAATATAGCTACGAAAAACTCCAGATGGCTCTCCACGACCGCCAGGTGACCCGCTGGTTTGCCACCGGAATCGCCGGTCTGTCCGTGGTGGCAGACTCCCTATCCGCCATCAAATACGCCAAAGTAAGGACCATCCGGGATGAAAATGGCATCGTTACCGACTATGAGGTAACCGGCGATTTTCCAAAATACGGCAACAACGACGACCGGGTGGACGAGATCGCCAGAGAACTGGTCCACACCTTCATGAGCGAGATCAAGCGGCACCCCACGTACCGCCAGAGCATTCCGACCACTTCCATTCTGACCATCACCTCCAATGTGGTGTACGGCAGAAACACCGGCTCCACTCCCGATGGCCGCAAAGCCGGAGAAGCCTTCGCCCCAGGCGCCAACCCCATGCACCTGCGGGACAGCCATGGAGCCGTGGCGTCCTTAGCTTCCGTGGCGAAACTGCCATTTGAGGATGCCCAGGACGGGATCTCCAATACCTTTTCCATTGTGCCGGATGCGCTGGGGAAAGCGGATCCGTTGGCGATTGAAGGGATCTCCTGCTGCACGCCGGTCTTTCTGGCGGTTTCTGATGAAAAAGGGGGCTGTCCGTCCTGCGCAGACGCCCAGACATCTGGCGTAGAACCCCCGTCCACATCTGATAACCTGACCAGCCAAACCGTCAGTGACTCACAGATTCAAAACCTGGTCACCCTGTTAGACGGCTATATGAGCGAAGGCGGACACCACCTAAACGTCAATGTTTTCCGCCGGGAGACCCTCTTAGACGCCCAGGCGCACCCGGAAAAATACCCGCAGTTGACCGTCCGAGTATCTGGCTACGCAGTCAACTTTATTAAACTAACAAAGGCTCAGCAGGACGAGGTGATTTCCAGAACCTTCCACACGGGAATCTGACGGAATTTTCTTGTTTTTTCATTTTCATTTTTCCGGGCGGTGGATGAAGTTTTTGCCCCGTCTGGCAGTCACTACTGACCCTTCTCACATTTTCAGGAGGTTTTTTATGTCCGGTATCCTTGGCAATATCCACTCCATCGAAAGTTTCGGCACCGTAGACGGCCCTGGCATCCGCCTGGTGGTCTTTCTCCAGGGCTGTCCCATGCGCTGCCTTTACTGCCACAACCCGGATACCTGGAACACGAACGGCGGAACACCCATGTCCGTGGACGAGATTCTGGCCCAGTATGAGCGTTCCAGATCCTTCTACACCTCCGGCGGCCTGACTGTCACCGGAGGCGAACCCCTGATGCAGATGGATTTTGTCACGGAACTGTTCACCCAGGCGGCTGCCCGCGGCATCCACACCTGCCTTGACACCTCCGGCATCACATTCCGCCCGGAAAAGCCGGAACTTCTGGCCCGGTTTGACCGGCTGATGGCAGTGACGCGGCTGGTCATGCTGGATATCAAACACATCGATTCTGTAAAGCATGAAGCCCTGTGCAGCCAGAAAAATGACCACATTCTGGCCTTTGCCCGCTATTTAGACCAGAAAGGAATCCCGATCTGGATCCGCCACGTGGTCGTTCCCGGTTACACCGACGATGAAGCGTCCCTCTACCGCCTGGGCCGTTTCATCGGAACCCTGCATCATGTCACCGCCCTGGATGTTCTCCCCTACCATGACATGGGAAAGGCAAAATATGCACAGCTTGGACTGGATTATCCCCTGAAAGACGTCCCGCCTCTCTCCAAAGAAAAGGCACAGACCGCCCGAACAGTCATTTTGCGTGGAATCTATGACCAATGGAGCAACAATTAGTCAAAGCTAACTGACATTGCTCTAAATTTTGAACAATAGTGCAACAATTTCCACTTGAATATTTCCGGGTTTTAGTATAAAATGAAAGCAAATGTATAGAATATATAAGGAGGTAATCAACTATGGCACGTGTTATTAGTGATTCTTGCGTATCTTGCGGTACTTGCGAAGGCGAGTGTCCAGTAGGAGCTATTTCCCAGGGCGATTCTCAGTACGTTGTAGATGCTGACGCTTGTATCGATTGTGGTGCTTGTGAGGCTGCTTGCCCAACTGGCGCTATCAGCGAGGCTTAATTATAAGATCATACATAATGCCCCTTCCGTTCACCGGAAGGGGCATTTGTTGTTAAAGGAGGTATCTTGTCCATGAAAAAACCGTTGATCGGTGTCACCCCGTCTCTTGACCAGGAAACCAAAGACAGCACCTGTCGGCCTACCTATTTAGCAGCCATTCGTCACGCAGGAGGAATCCCAGTGATTCTCCCCTTGAAGGCTGATAAGGAAGACCTGGAACAGCTTGTGGAGACCTTAGACGGCTTTCTCTTCACCGGCGGCCCGGATATCCACCCATTTTATTTTGGAGAAGAGACCCACGAGAAATGCGGCAATGTTTCCCCGGAACGTGACCAGATGGAACTGGCCCTTCTCCCCCTGGTCATGGCAGCAAAAAAGCCGGTCCTTGGCATCTGCCGCGGAATCCAGCTTCTTAACGTGGCTTTGGGTGGAACTCTCTACCAGGACATTCCCAGCCAGGTGATCCGGGAATTCCCCATTGCCCACAAACAGCCATTTCACTATATTTCTTTCTCCCACCGCGTAGCCATCGCCCCAGGCTCGCAGCTTCACGCCATCTGCCAGGCAGATTCCATCGGCGTCAACAGCTCCCACCACCAGGCCATCAAGGATCTGGCAAATGGACTGACCGCCACCGGATGGACTTCCGACGGCCTGATCGAAGCAGTGGAAATGCCTGACTACCCGTTTTTTGTCGGCGTCCAGTGGCATCCAGAGTATCTCTGGCCGGAAGACGGGGCGGCGGAGCGGTTATTTACCGCATTCGTGACTGCCTGTAAATAATATACCTAAGCCTAAACCGACTCCTGGTTCCATCACCCAGGAGTCGATTTTATATCATATACGATTTTATCCCCAATTTTTATCACTTGACCCGCTTTTTCCACAACATAACCATTTGTTTTCCACACCCCATTACGCTTACTCAATTCAGAACAATTTCTTCCCACTCTTTCCAAATCGTTTCTTTTTGAAGAATGGCAGTTTCGTAGCCGCCGCCTCCGCATGGCTCTTGCCATTCTTCTGGGTAGAGCGGATGGCCGCATCCAGCTGCCGGTAGCGCTCTTCTTCCTTCTCATCGCTGACCCGCATCAGATACTCCACTTCCCGCATGACACGGTCTGTCACCCGGTCTCCCACGGTATTGCTTACCGTATCTCCCAGCTTGTCCGCCAGCTCATTTTGCATCCGCTCCAGCTTCTCGTCCATAGCCTGTCCCACCATATGGTTAAACAGGATCTGAAGCTGCTGCAGTTTCTCCTGGCTGGTTAATCCCGTTTCCCCATGAGTCTCGTCTTCCATCGCGCGCAGATCCCCATTTTCAGCGCTATCTCCCCTATTTCGTCCGTCATTCGTCCCAATCCCAGATTTTTCATTTCCGTTCTTTTCTCCTCCATCAACACCCGCTGCCGCAGTCTGTTCCACATCTTTCATCTGCTCTCCCTCCATATCCGGCGCTGACCAGCACTCCGCCAGCCAGGTCTTTCTCATTTCCTTCTCCATATCATCTTCCGTGATGGTAATCTCCCCGCCTGCATGGTTTAGACGGTCCAGAACCCCTTTGATCGCCTTCAGCTGATATCCCTTCTCCTTCAATTCCTTCACCCGTCGGAACAGGCGGATATGATAATCGGTGTAATACCGATGCCCCATTTCATTCCGTGGAATGTTCAGTTCCAGTTCTTCTTCCCAATAACGCAGAACGTGGGATTCCACGTCCACCTTCTTTGCCGCGTCCGATATCAGATAACGTGCTTCCGCCATACCATTTTCACCTCTTGTCCCATATTTCCCCGCCTGTTCCACAGGATCGGTTTCTAACACCATCATATGCCTTGAGAACTAATATTATTACTGGGAAAAACAATTCCATCAAAATTTCCCACCGCCCGCTTGAAGCGCGGAAGCTGGCAAGCCGCACCGGGGCGCTTCGCAAACGCAGCCATGCACCCAAGCAGAAACTTCGCATTTTGCATACAAAAAAAGAAGCTCCTCGTCTCCAAGGAACTTCTCCACATTTTTCTCTATTTTCTTCCAGACGCACCAGCCGTTTTTTACGTCCCGCCTCACTACTGCGGTCCCTGTCCCGGCCTCGTGGCATTGGCAAACTTGGTATACTGGGGCATCCACACCAGATTCACGGTTCCGATTGGGCCGTTTCGCTGTTTGGCGATGATTACCTCCGCCATATCCTTCATCTCAGAATCTTTATTATAATAATCATCACGGTACAAGAACATTACCACATCCGCATCCTGCTCAATCGCTCCCGACTCACGCAGGTCGGAAAGCATCGGTCGGTGGTCCGTTCTGGTCTCACAGGCACGGCTTAACTGGGACAGCGCCACCACCGGAGCCTGCATCTCTCTGGCTAAAGCCTTTAAGGAACGGGAAATCTCCGAGATCTCCTGCTGACGGTTATCGCCGTTCTTGCCGCTTCCGGTCATCAACTGTAAGTAATCGATGATCACCATGCCAAGACCGTGCTCCAGCTTCATTTTCCTGCACTTGGAGCGCAGCTCGGAAATGGAAATACCTGGCGTATCGTCGATGATCAACTTGGAACCGCCGATGATGCCGACGCCTTCCACCACCGCATCCCAGTCCGAATCCGTCAGAGTACCGGTACGCAGCTTCTGGGAATCCACATTGGACTCCATGGAAAGCATACGATTTACCAGCTGCTCCTTGGACATCTCCAGACTGAATACCATACAGGGGATTCCTTTCTTCACCGCCACATGGTCAACCACGTTTAAGACAAACGCCGTTTTACCCATAGACGGACGGGCCGCGATCAGGATAAAGTCAGACGGCTGGAATCCGGACGTCTTATAATCCAGGTCAATAAAGCCCGTTGGAACGCCTGTGACCGTTTCCTTGGTCTTGGACGCCTTTTCAATATTTTCCAGTACATTTAACGCCACCTGGCGGATCGGCACGAAATCGCCGAAACTGCGGCTCTGCAACAGATCGAAAATCTTCTTCTCCGTATCCGCCAAAATGGTCTCCAGCGGATCTCTTCCCAGATAGCAGTCATTGGCGATCTCCTCATTGACCCGGATCAGTCTCCGGAGCACCGCCTTTTCCTTTACAATGGTGGCATAATATTTCACATTGGCCGAAGTCGGCACAGTGGTGATGATATCCCGGACAAACTCCAGGCTTGACACCTCCGGCGGCACGTCCTTTTCCTTTAAGCGGTTCTGCAGCGTGACCAGATCTACCGGTTTTCCCTCATTAAACAGCTCCACCATGGATTCGTACATCACGCCGTACTGATGCTGATAAAAATCATCCGCCGTCACGATCTCCGATGCCGTGATAATGGCCTCTCTGTCCATCAGCATGGAGCCGATGACCGACTGCTCCGCCTCCAGACTGTGAGGCAGCACCCGCTTGATCAAAGCGTCGTCCATTTTTTCCTCCGTTTATAAAAAGAACCCTGCTCGCAGACGCTCATGGCCTGCGGCAGGTTATTTTCAGTGACATTCTTTTTCTTAAGCCTCGGTTACCTTCACGGCTAACTTTGCAACCACATCTTTATGCAGCTTCACCGGTACCTCGTGAGTACCAAAAGTCTTGATCGGCTCTGGCAGAACCAGTTTCTTCTTGTCGATCTCCAGGCCGATCTGATCCTCGATCGCTTTACCGATCTCCTTGCTGGATACAGAACCAAAGGTCTTGCCGTTGGCACCCGCTTTGATAGAAAGTGTCACAGAAGCAGCCTCTAATTTTGCCGCCAGCTCTTTTGCTGCCGCTAACTGCTGTGCTGCTACCTTCTCTGCGTTGGCCTTCTGCAGCTTTAAGTCATTTAAGTTCTTTGGAGTTGCCTCCACGCCCAGTTTTTTCGGTAAAATAAAGTTGCGGGCATAACCCTCGTTCACCTTTACGATCTGACCCTTTTTGCCCAGTGTCTTTACATCCTCTAATAATACAACTTCCATGGTATTTCCTCCTGTTTTTCAGGGTTCCGTCTTAGCTGACCTCTCCCTTTTCTATCATTTCCGTAATTACGGCTTTTAAGCGTTGTTTCGCCTCTTCCATCGTCACGCCACGAAGCTGGGCTCCGGCAATGGCCCGGTGGCCGCCGCCACCTAATTTTTCCATCATTACCTGGACATTGACCTCATCAATGGATCTTGCACTCAGATAAATCACGCCCTGATACTCAGTCAGAACGACGGAAGCCTTAATTCCTTTAATTCCAAGCAACTCATTCGCTGTCTGCGCTGCGATGATCGTCGGGTTCTCAATGCCCTCGCCCTGGCACTCGCTGATGGCAAATGCGCCCTCAAATACTTCTGCCTTATCCACAGCCTTGGCCTTCACCTTGTACTCAGCCATATCGTCACGGAATAATTTCCTTACTCTGGTGATATCCGCGCCGCTTCGCCGCAGATATGCTGCCGCCTCAAAGGTGCGGACCCCCGCCTGGTTCGTAAAATTATTGGTATCAATGACAATTCCCGCATACATGGCATCCGCCTCCTGGGATTTCATCTTAATACCATCTGCAATATACTGCAATACCTCCGCTACCATCTCACAGGCAGAAGACGCATATGGCTCCACATAGGAAAGCACTGCATTTTCAATGATCTCACTGCTCTGGCGGTGATGATCCAGGACTACGATCGTTTTTACCATCTTCAGAAGCGCCGGAGCATCTGTGATACTTGGGCGGTTGACATCAACTACCACCAGAATGGTGTTCGCATCCACCAATTCTGCTGCCTGCTCTCCATTTAAGAACAGGTCCTCTGGATAATCCGGATTGTTAACAAACCGCTCCATCATCGGACGTACCGAGCTTGTCACATCATTGATGACAATGTGTGCCTTTTTATTTAATGCTGTGGCGATCCGGTAGATACCAACCGATGCACCAAAGGAGTCGATATCTCCTAATTTATGACCCATGATCAGCAGCCGGTCCTTGGTCTCCAT
Organism: uncultured Lachnospiraceae bacterium; assembly: GCA_934418055.1. Taxonomy (GTDB): domain Bacteria; phylum Bacillota; class Clostridia; order Lachnospirales; family Lachnospiraceae; genus UBA3402. The sequence continues at coordinate 5,213 of CAKRWX010000005.1, read as the reverse complement.
CAGCTCCCGTAACGCGTGGGCTTTCACTCTCGCCTTTACTCTGGTGGTCTTTTCTGCCTGCTGGGACTTGCCGCCAAAATATTCGATCTTCTCCGCACTCTTGATCACCGCCTGGTCGCCGCCGCGTCCCAAAGCCATATCAATAGCCATACGGGAAAATTCATAATTCTGCCCGTAAGTCTCGCCGCCCATACCAAGACCGATGCTTAAGGTCACCGCCATCTCATTGCCAATATTAACCGTCTTTACCTCTTCCAGAAGAGAAAAGCGGTTATCTCTCAATTCCTGCACATATCGCTGCTTAATGGCGAAGAAATATTTATCCTTCTCCAGCTTCTTCGCGATACCGTTCATACCAGAAATGTACTTGTTGATCTTACGGTCGATCAATGCCGTTAACAGGGATCGCCTGACCTCTTCTACGCTCTCTAACGCTTCGTCATAATTGTCCAGATAGATCAGTCCCGCAACCATCTTCTGGTCATTGATCTCCTGACGACAACGCAGGATCTCCGTCTCATCAAACAGATACACTGCAATCATCTCATTGGCAGTTTCCTCTGCGCCAAACAGCTCCTCTGCCTCTCCGATTCCCTGGATCCGGACTGGCTTTAAATCCACCCGGTACTTGCCATCACCCAAAGATGTATGGATGCTGCACTTTTCCTTAAGTTTTTCCAGCACATCCTTCGTAATCTCCGGAAATAGCACGCTGATGCTCCGAATCTTGCTTTTTTCCCCCTGGACCAATTCTGAAAAGCACTGGTTCATCCACAAAATATGACCAGTTTCATCCGTCATGGCATATGGAATATCCAGATCCATCAATAATTTCTTCTGGACCCAGGCATAATCCGCCGAGAAATCCACCAGCCCGGGAAGCAGCCCTTTCCGCTTATAAACATAAATCGCACCCGCAATTCCAAGATAGATCAGTGTAAAGAAAAACATGACCAGTCCGGCACTTAAATTAATGGCACCGACCACCACATTCATACAGATCACCAATACCCCAAGGTACAGCGGCCACTGGAAATACGCGTACATCTGTCCTTTTCGCTTTTTCTGATTCTTCATTCGGCCCTCTCCTTTGCAGACATTTTATGATGCCTCCGTTATGACCCTGCTCCTAAATACACCTATCTATTATATCATGTTCGGGAACATTCGTCTATATAGAGCTTACATCCGAACATGACATGTCTGTACACAGCACATTCTCGCGCCGAGCGCGGTCGCTTGCGACATATTCCTTCTTCGCGCGAGTGCGCATCCCGCGGAGCGTTTTTGTGTCACAGGACGAAGCTTCCTATGACACAAAAAAACCCTGTATGATTTCTCATACAGAGTCTCTTCAATTTCTCCAAATCCGACCGTAGCTTTTTATGTTCGTCTTTCCACACCTTATGAACATACACCTTGGTGGCACTATTCACACCCTTTAAGAATTGTTGTTCTCTACCCAATCAGGCTCATTAAGTATCCTACAAATGCGCCGCCCGGTGTTCCAATAATATTGCCGAGAAGAGCCATCAGGATACCAATCGGGACCAGCGCGCTGCTGTATGCACCTGCAAGTACCGGCGCTGTCGCAGTTCCTCCGACATTCGCCAGAGATGCAACCGCACAGGTAAAGATATCCAGTCGGATCAGCTTTGCAAGGATTACCATAACCGCTATATGGATCAGCAGGATCAGGAATCCGGCAGCCAGCCATACCGGTGCATTTCCCATAGCAGAAATATCTGCTCTGGAAGCGATCATCGCGATGACAATGTAAAGCATGATATTGGAAACTTCTTCCGTTCCCTTAATCTTTCCAAAAGGAGTCATTGCTACGATCAGACCTGTAGCTGTTACAAGAAGAACTGTCCAGGTTGCCTTATCAAAAACAGGCAGAACAGAAGCAACCATAACACCGGCATCCTTGGACAGAGAGGATATAAAGAAGGATACGCCGATTAAAAGAAGCATGTTTTTCCAGGTAAGAGGCCTCTTGTCCTCTCTTGCCTCTTTTTCCAGAGATGCTCCTACTTCATCGATCAGACGTACATCTGCCTTTGTCCAGGCGTTGAATTCCTTAGAGAAGTTGATCACCCACAGAAGGAACATAACATAGAGTACTGCACAAACCGAATCCATTACCAGAGAATATGCCAGGCTTTCTTCACTTACATCCAGAATTGCCTGAATCGCCAGCATATTACTGCCGCCGCCTAACCAGCTTCCGCACAGTGCTGCAAGTGCTTTCCAGCTTTCCGGACCCAGTAATTTATGGAAAATGCCATAGCTTACTACAAAACCAACACCGATTGAAATACTTGCTGAGAAGAAACCGATCAGCATTTTCGGTCCTAATTTAATAATCTTTTTCAGATCACAACGAAGCAGCATTAAAAACAGCATCGCGTAGAGTAATGGATTTTTAATTGCTACATAAACGGCTGACGTATCCTGCAAATCCCATACTTTCATAGTGCATAAAAGCATCATGCCTAAATAGATCAGAACGATCGGCGGTGCAAATTTAAAAAAAGTCTGTGCGCCTTTTCCCCGCAGGTACACAGGAAGATTGACCAGAATTGCTGCCAGCAGCATTAAAGTGGCCAGATAGATAAATCCATCATGAATCATTTGAAATGCTCCATTCCGCCACCAGATATCGGTGGACTTTATTTTCTTATTCAGAACAAGTCATAACAAGCGGTTGAAATTTTTAGCTCCCCCTTCCTTCTCCATTTCGATACCTTTTCACAAACCGCAAACCAATGCGGAAACAGCACAGCAACTTGTTGCCTCTTCACAATGTTGATGCGAAAGCTTGTAAAAAAAAATCCAGAATAATGTTCTGGACCTTCGAATTACATCTTGAATGGTTTTACTGCCCTTCCACATTGCCGTTTCTTTTTTTGACTTTTCCTCTACGTAGTATAAAGGGTGTCAGCAAAAAAGTCAATTTTCAGACATAAATATCCTTAAAAGACATAAATATCCTTAAAAGAAATTTTAATGCAGTTTCTTATATTTTCCCAGCTTTCAGAAAAAACAAATTTCTTTTTCTTATTTTGATTTAATGTCAATATCTATCATAGCTCCATCTGGTGAACCTAATCTTCGCGCAAACGTGCCTCATTAGTATTTAGCGCCTTTTTATGTAACAGGAAATTCCCTGCTACGCAAAAAAGGATCCCACATGATCTCTCATATGGAATCCTTAAATGATGCTTCAAATTAATTAGATAAAACCTTACTTTATCCGTGAAAACCCTTATTTTATAAGGATTACTCCATGGTGTAAGGCATCAGTGCCAGATGACGTGCTCTCTTAACAGCAACAGTCAGAGCTCTCTGATGTTTTGCACAGTTTCCTGTGATTCTTCTTGGAAGGATTTTTCCTCTCTCAGATACATATCTCTTTAATTTGTTGGTATCCTTGTAATCGATCTCACCGTTCTTCTCGCCACAGAATACACAAACTTTTTTTCTTCTGCGAACTGCGCCGCCTCTTCTTACCTTAGCGCCGTCAGCTTTATCATTCTTATTGAATGCCATGGTCCCTAACCTCCTTATTATAATCGGAAACTTAGTTAAACGGAAGTCCTTCGTCCTCGACTCCGTCCGGGATGTTCATGAATCCGTCTCCAATGGCACTGGAAGGCGCTGGTCTGGACTGCTGATAGCTGTTGCCATAACCGCCTTCATTGCCGCCGGATGCGTTCTTGCTGTCTGCAAACTCCTGATCATCCACAACTATATCTGTCGTATAAACTTTCTGACCGTCTCGATTGGTATAGCTACCTGTCTGAATCCGTCCGGAGACCAGAACTCTCATGCCCTGTCTGAAATACTTCTCAGCAAACTCTCCTGCTCTGTCAAAAGCGACACAGTTGATGAAATCTGCTGTCTGCTCATTACCATCCTGGTTTCTGCGGCCTCTACGGTCTACTGCAAGGGTATATCTTGCGATTGCCATAGTGCGCTCACCCTGGGAATATCTCACTTCTGGATCACGGGTCAATCTACCCATTAAGATTACTCTATTCATACGATCACTCTTTCTTTGTCAGTTATGCTTCCTGTCTTACGCATAAGTATCTGATAACTGGCTCCATAATACGAATGTGGTCTTCCACTTCGTTTGGACATTCAGAATCAGACTCGAACTGGATGAAGTAGTAGAAAGCCTCTTTCATCTTCTGAATCTCGTAAGCAAGTCTCTTCTTACCCCATTCATCAACATTTGTCACAGTACCACCGAAACGGGTAATATAACCCTGTACTTTCTCGATAGCTGCGGCTCTCTCGTCATCTTCGAGTTTTGCGCTAAGAACAACGGCTAATTCATATTTGTTCATAGTATTTACCTCCTTTTGGTCTCTGGCCCCCGCCTTCAGTTCGGGAGCAAGGAATGATGTGTCACGAAAAATAATTATAACAGAGAGTTCCGCTAAAATCAAGGACTTTTTGCGGCTTTTTTCGTGTTTTTTCTTTTTCAGCCCTTCCTATTTCTCCGGCTGGTCTCCTGGCTTTCTCAAGCCTCTGGTATTCTTCTCCACCAGTTTCCGCTCCACCATAATCTGGTGTCCGCATCCCAGGCATTTTAAACGGAAATCCGCACCTACACGCATGATCTCCCACTCCTGACTGCCGCATGGATGTGGTTTTTTCAATTTTACAACATCTCCAACTTCATATACGATGCTTCTGTCCATATCTGTCTTTTCCTATTTTTTGTTCCTATTTTTTTGTTCCTATTTCTATGTTTCTGTGTCTTCAGCTGCAGACCTGTGTTTTCCAGATTATCCATCAGCCTATCGCAAAGTCACCTTGGCATTCCCCAGGATTTTTTCAATCTGACCCAGCTCCTCTTCCGTAAATGGTGCACCCTTTAACGCGCCTAAATTGTCCAACAACTGTCTGCTGCTGCTTGCGCCAACTAATACTGTCGTTACTTCCGGACGTCTTAAAATCCACCACAACGCCATCTGTGCCAACGTCTGACCACGGTTCTTTGCAATTTCATTTAATTTCCGGATCTGTTCTAAATGTTCTTCTGAAAGATAACGGCCTGCCACGGTTGTTCCTTCCCTGGAAGCTCTGGAACCCGCAGGAATTCCATTTAAGTACTTATCCGTCAATGATCCCTGTGCTAACGGGCTGTAGGCAATACATCCCACGCCTTCTTCCTGCAGCACCTCCAACAGTCCATTTTC